>NZ_JBFTEN010000024.1:0-17877 GCF_041154185.1 Wolbachia endosymbiont of Tettigetta isshikii
CTTTGCCAGTGAAGCCCAGGATATCATTAAGAAAGTGAATAAGAATATCCTTATTTTTTTTCTGTACCAAAGATACGACGAAACGCTACATCATTTTTTTTGGTCGAGAAATTTAGAAAAAGCCATAGGAAATTAACTTAAAAAGTATTAATAATTATACACAATTCTGTAGAAATATTCAATCTTTTTGTTTCGGATGTATCGGTCTGCGAACCCAAGCCTCATCTTGAATTGCAATTATATTAAAAAATTTACCAAACGAAGAAAAAAGCAAAAGAAACCACGAGTAGCTAGTTATTCACTATCTATCTTATAACATTGGCGTTTTTTGATGTTTTAAACGACTTATAAGCGCGTTTCAGCTTGTATAGGTAAAAACCAGAAGTTTTAAAAAGACATGAGGTGCACATAGTGCAAAAAATTAAACATGAGACGCCAAATATGCTAAGTTTTTTTTGTTATTTAATCTGCACAGACTGAAGCTAAATAATAGCTTCCGTGCTATGTTAAGGATAACGGCGGAGGTTGTCAAGTAGTTTTTTTGTTTCTGTTGAGTGGCTTTTCTCTGCTGTTGTCTTGTATCTTGTTAAAAGCATCTAATGCTTTAAGCTTAGGCATTAGATGGGGCAAGGAAGAACTCTTTAAGCGCTCCTTTTGCTCACAGTTGGCAGGTTTGAGTGAATTTATGATATATTTTATTTACCTTCCCCAATAATAAAGGTTGGTATTATATCTTCTTCGTATCAAAAGAACTTGTTTTTTGACATGAACGGTTGTATATTTTAATAAACCAGAGTTGTATATAGAATGAAGAGCTTAAAGGAATTGTCCTTAAGAATCAAGAATATTAGGTCTGTACAGAAAACTACAAAAATAATGCAAATGGTTTCTGCAGCGAAGTTATTGCAGAGCCAAAAAAAGCTATCAAGTTCAAAGTTGTATATATCTAAGCTGCATAGCATTGTTTCTTCATTAGTATTAGCGGTTGATCAAGAATTATTGGCAAAAGTTTTAAACACTAGTGATGATGATCCTCACCTAGTATTTATTATTGCATCTGATCGCGGCTTGTGCGGCAACTTTAATTCTTCCATTGTCAAATTTAGTCAAGAGCATGTAAATAAATTAATCACAAATGGCAGAAGGGTAGATATTGTATTTTGGGGTAAAAAAGCTTTTGATATAGGTCAAAATAGGTTTGACTCTAAAAGTATTTTAAAAATTGAAAACAGCAAGGGAATTACGCTAAGGCATATAGAATCCTTGATTGATAGTATGGATCTCAATAAGTACAATAAAATTGAGGTTTTCTATAATAAATTTTATAATACTTTCACACAAAAACCAACATTGGAAACAATAAAACCATGGAGTCAAGATTCATCCTTGATTGATAACTCTCTGGCTGATTCAACAGCAGATTACAGCTATGAATATGAGCCACAAAATACTGAATTTATTTTACGATCTTTGATTCAAAGTTACGTTACAGCTGCACTTTACTCTGCTTTATTTGAGAGCGCAGCAAGTGAGAATAGCGCTAGAATGGTTGCAATGGAGTCAGCAAATAGAAACACTAAAGAGATGCTGGATAAGCTAGCACTGCTTTATAATCGTTCTCGTCAAGCAGCAATTACAACTGACTTGATCGAAGTCATAGGTGGTGCAGAATCTTTATAGAAACCTAAGGGGTAAGAAATGAATATACTAAATATTGCATCAGATATCATTAAGCTGATAAAAAAGCAGAACCAAGATGCAGAAGTTACAATATATGAAACCAACAAAATCTCGGTTTCTCAACGGCTATCAAAGATTGAACAAATATCACAATCTAAGAATTGCACGATAGGAATTAGAGCTATAGCAGGCAAGACCAAAGCTGCGTATATTTCTACAAACGATTTAAACAACCTTGGTGATACGGTCAATCAAGTAGTAGAAATGGCAAAGAACGCACCAGAAGATCCTTACATTAATTTTGCCATAGGTGGAGATAATTATATCTCTTCTACAGACTTAGGTATCTTAAACAATAATGTTATAACTATTAATAATTTAAAAGGGATTGCTGAAGCTACAGAAAATTCAGCTCTTGCATATAAAAATATCATTAACTCCGAGGGGGCCTATTCTTCACATACATTAGTAAACACAGCATTATCTACCGTTTCTGGTTTTATTGGCTCATTTAGCAAATCAATCTTTGTTAATCAGGTTTCCGTTGTTGCTGGAGAAGAAAGTGAAATGAAGGTTGGTTATGACTACGATGTAGCGTGCAATTTCGGCGATTTAAAGTCACCAGAATTAATAGGAAAAGAGGCAGCAAAAAGGGCAATCGATCAATTAAATTCACACACAATCAAAACTGGTAAATTTCCGGTTATTTTTGAAAAAAGAGCAGCAAAAGAGTTAGTTAAAAGTTTCGCTTCCGCTATAAATGGCAGTTACATTGTAAGTAACAGTTCTTTCTTGAGAAATAGTTTAAATACTCAGATTTTCAACGATAGAATCAACATTATTGATGACCCATTATTGCCAAGGGGTATAGAATCAAGACCATTTGATGGAGAAGGAATAACCAGCAGGAAAAATACACTTGTAAAGAACGGAGTACTACAAAATTGGATTTTAGACCTATATTCGGCTAAAAAATTAAACTTGGAAACAACAGGAAATGCAACTCGTGCAGGTAATGCCGCAATTGCTTCCACAGCTAGTAACCTTTATATTGAAAATAGCAATATATCATTTGAGGAGCTGATTGAGGAAGTGAAAGATGGAATATACATAACTGATTTGTTTGGTTTTGGTGTTAATCTGATCAATGGTGATTATAGTCAAGGCGCATCAGGATTTTTTATAGAAAATGGAAAAATAACGTATCCAATACACGAGATTACTGTTGCTAGCAATTTAAAAGACATGTTTAGCAACTTAGTTGTTGCAAACGATTTAACTTTTTGTGGGCAATTTAATTCACCAACGATTAAAATTAGTGAAATGACAGTTGCAGGCTCGCTTAACAATTAGAAAATTTAGTTGCATCAGATACAGTAATTGTGTACTATGGCTGTGTAATGTTAGGATAGACTATGGAGTATAGAAGTTTAGTTTCAATTGCTAAGCTTCGGGCATTCCCAATTATAATTTCAAAGTTTTTCATCACATTAGTAATGTTAGTTAATAGTTTTAGGAGTTGTTCAAATGGAATTTGGTAATATAAAGTGGTTTAATGCCGAAAAGGGTTATGGTTTTATTAAGCCAGAAGCTAAAGGAAGTGATGTTTTCGTGCATATCAGTACGTTAGAGCGTTCAGGAATAAGACCTGATTCACTCAGAGGAGAAAATAAGGAGAAGGGAATAAAAGGAGAAAGAGTAAGCTATGAGCTCAAAGAGGAGCGAGGTAGAAATGGAGAAGAGAAGAAATCTGCAATAAATTTAAAGTTGCTAGAAGATTAACCGTATCTTGATGGTAAAAGTTTTTGTGAGCAGCTTTCAGGAGATGAATCTTCCAGTTTTGCTCAGGCAAGCTCTAGACAAACACAATCTTTCTGTTCCAACTCCGATTCAAACGCAGGCAATTCCTTTAGCTCTACAAGGTAAAGATATTCTCGGATCTGCTCAAACAGGAACTGGAAAAACTTTGGCGTTTGCTATTCCGTTGGTTGCTAAGTTATTAGATGAGTCTAATGCTAGCTCAGCCTTAGTTATAGTACCAACCCGAGAGTTAGCACAGCAGGTAACAAATGAGATAAGAAAACTCTTATTTCAAAATTCTGTGTTAAAGATTGCCTTACTAATCGGTGGCGAGCCTATCTTCAAGCAGCTAAACCAGTTAAGAAAAAAGCCGCGAATTGTAATAGGTACTCCTGGTCGTATTATAGACCATATTGCACGTAAAGCTTTGATTACTCACAATATCAACACTCTTGTGCTTGATGAAACAGACCGTATGTTCGATATGGGTTTTGGAATTCAAGTTGAAGAGATTATGAAATATCTGTCAAAAACACGGCAAACTCTAATGTTCTCTGCAACTCTTCCTGGTGGTATAGCTAAACTCGCTGAGAAATACCTCAGTCAGCCAGAACGTGTCTCTATTGAGCATGAAGCTACAACTTCTACGAAAATCAAGCAAGAAATTATTTATACATCGGAATCAGAGAAATATGGCAAACTTGTTACACAACTATGTCAACGTGAAGGATCAATCATTATTTTTGTCAAAACAAAGCAAGGAGCAGATCAGCTGGCTAACAAATTGTGCAAAGATAACTATAGCGCTTTAGCAATTCATGGTGATTTAAGACAGCACAAACGCGAAAGAGTCATCAATTCCTTTCGTCGTGGTCGCAATCAAATCATGGTTGCAACAGATATTGCCTCTCGTGGTCTTGATATTCCCCGCATTCAACACGTTATTAATTATGATGTACCACAATCGCAAGATGACTACATTCATCGCATAGGTAGGACTGCACGCGCTGGAGCTGAAGGATACGCGTTATCTTTCATTACACCTCAAGATAAGAGAAGGCTACCTGCACTTGCAGACAAGAAAGGAGAGTTAAATTCTGATTCCAACGTGCAATTCAAAAAACGTAGTAGTAAAAAGATCTCTAAAAAAACAAGTACATTGAAAACTAAATATAGTAAGAAAAGGATCAATACTTTCAAAGCTTACTATTACCAACAAATATGAGTAGACATAAAAACCTCGTTTCTTTGAACAGCAGTTAAAGTAAATTTCAGTGGATTCCCAAGTGCATCAACAAGTGCATGTATCTTTATCGTAAAGCCGCCTTTACTTCGCCATAAAGCCTCTTGATCCTTGGAGTTTTTTGTATAACCAGCTGAACATTGGTGGGCTCTAACGATCGTACCATCGATTATGACAGCTTCTAAATCTGGCTCTTGTTTAGTGTACTCCAATAAATTCTTCCAAATACCCCTTTCGCACCACCTCTTGAATCGTTTATATACGCTTCTGCAATCGCCATGGATTTTCGGCAAGGCCGCCACTGGCAACCACTTTGCGCAACACCGCTTCTATGAATATTCTTAAACGTTTTTCGTCTTTGCTGTGCATTCCTTTTACACTTTTTATGAACTCTAAAATTTGTTTCCAATTTCCTTCTTTTATATAATATTCCATTCGGTAGTTTCTCCATTCTTATATTCACTTGGTTAAACTACCTATTTTTTCTTCTCTTCTCTAAAATTTTGTTCACAGAGCCTAGAGCAAAAAAGGATAAACTTGAAAGTAGACAAACTCGAATGAAGTTGAATAGCGTAATGTATGCTTTTAGTTTTTATACTCCCTCATCAACATAACATAATTTTGTGCTGATTGTGTAATATGATTAATTTCTTCACTTGACATCTTTTTGAAGAATTTTGCTGGTCTGCCAGCCCATATTTCTCCACTTTTAATCACTTTTCCATGCGTCACTAGCGAGCCTGCAGCTACCATAGCTTCAGATTCCACAATTGCATGGTCCATTACGGTAGAGCCCATTCCTATAAATGCTTTGTCATGCACTGTGCATGCGTGCAGCATACAAAAATGTCCCACCGTTACCATGCTGCCAATAATTGTGTCACCACCTTGGTTTCTATCCACATGAATTACCGTACCATCTTGAATGTTTGTTTCGTCACCTATTTTGATTGATCCAACATCTCCTCTGATTACGCAATTAAACCAAATGCTTGTATCTCTTCCTACTTCAACCTTACCTATGATATGCGAACCACTTGCGATGAATGCACTCTCGTCTATTTTTGGTTGATAATCTTTGTATTTTAGAATGTGGTACATATTGAGTCTATGATTCTATGCTTTATATAACTTAAGTAAGATTTTTTCACTAAACAATAAATATTTTTCTTGGGTCGGAGCGTATGGGCATACATATCATTTCACTTTATGATCCCAGCGCGCAACGCTTGTATAGTAATACAGAGGCATGTGCTGCTATTCCTTCATTTCTGCCAATAGAGCCTAACTTTTCTGCAGTGGTTGCTTTGATATTTACAAATTCGCTATCAATCTCTAATGTCTTTGATATAGATTTCTTCATTTCTGCTTTATAAAGCGATATCTTAGGCTCCTCACAAACTATAGTGATATCTAAATTAGATACACGGTATCCTTTTTCTTTTACTTGTGCGGTAGCAAAGCTCAGAAAGTAAGACGAATCACAATCTTTCCACTCAGTGGAACTAGGGGGGAAATGCTCTCCTGTGTCACCACATCCCAGTGCTCCCAGTATTGCGTCAACAACTGCATGTATTACAACATCACCATCGGAATGTGCTTCTATTGTCATGTTGTGCTCAACTTCTATACCGCAAATTTTTATAAAGTTTTCAGCCTTACTTTGAGCTTTAACGAACTTGTGTATGTCATAACCAGTGCCAACACGATATTTTGGTTCTTCAAGAAGGAGCTTTGCCATATTAATATCCTCTTTCGTAGTTAACTTAAAATTGCTTTTCTCACCTTTAATAATCGCAATATGTTTTTTGTGCTCTACCATTAGCGATGAATCATCAGTGAATTCTTTGGTTGATTGGTGGCATGACAATAATTCTTTGAAATTGAAAATTTGAGGAGTTTGTATAGCTCTGAGTTTTTCTCTTGAAATCGTGGATTCGATGAAATTATCATCTTTCAATGACATGGTGTCTTCGACTTCTATTGCTGGCACTACTCCTGCATGTTGACCATCAATCATAGACTGAGCTAAGTTATCTATCAAAGCATTTGATACGAAGGGCCTGCAAGCATCGTGTATAACAACAAAATCTGGGTTAATTTTTTGTAAGCTTTCAAGTCCCAACTTAACTGAATTTTGCCTACTTTTTCCTCCGTATATTGGACTTAGTAATTTAGTACCTATATCTTCTATCATCCAAGTAGCCGACACTAGCTCATAGAACCCTTCATGATCTTTATTAATTACCACTCTTACATAATCTATGTATTGGTTGGTCAAAAGTTTTTTGGTTGTATGAAATAAAACAGGTTTGCCTACCAGTTTTATGTACTGCTTAGGAATCGCGTCACTGCATCTATTGCCTACTCCCGCCGCAACTATTAACGCTGCTATTTTGTATTGCTTAGATCTGTTAGTGTACACGTCT
The DNA here is from genome assembly GCF_041154185.1 of Wolbachia endosymbiont of Tettigetta isshikii. Lineage (NCBI taxonomy): Bacteria > Pseudomonadati > Pseudomonadota > Alphaproteobacteria > Rickettsiales > Anaplasmataceae > Wolbachia > Wolbachia endosymbiont of Tettigetta isshikii. Next base: position 7,153 of record NZ_JBFTEN010000024.1, read on the forward strand.
ATCATTTTCAGCTTAAATGTATAATAGCAGGTTATTTGAAGTTTCAAAAAGATTGATAAAGTTTAAAGACAGCATCTGGGATCTCATTTCACTCTATGACGGTACCATGAAAGTGGCCCCTCCTGTCATTCCAGCGCGTGACGCTGGAGTCTAAGTGAAAAAAGTGTAGATCCTAGTGTCAAGAACTAGAATAACAAATGGGATGTCATCCCAGTGCTCCGACACTGGGATCCAAGATACTACTTTAGTAATAAATATTTAAGAAATTTATCAAACGAGAAAAAGGCGAAGAAACCCCGAGTGGCGAGTTTTGACTCTATAATACTGTAAATTGGCGCTATAATAATTTACTGACGCTTAGTTCAAGCGCGATTTGGCTGAATGTAGAAAAAATGAAAAAGACATGCAGCCGCTATAATTTGATACAATCCGCAAAAAAAATACCACGAGTTTTTTACTGAATTTTGTCATTGAGCCTGCAGATCAAAAACAAGTTTTGAGTAAGAAATACGATTACTGCTGTAGTAATGAAGTCGGCGGGATTTGTCAAGTAGTTTTTTTGTTTCTGTTGGATGACATACGCTACCAAAACTCTCCAAGAGGTCTAACTTCCATATATCCGGAGTAATTCTTGCGTATTGGCTTTTATTAGAGTAGGGCATTTTCTGTCATTTAATAGTGAATGCAATATTTCAATTGCACCTTTAATGTCATTATTATGTATCTTTATTATAGCGATAGCTTCTTGGCTTGAGTAAGGATACACTGCATTTGCTGCTAAATTATTGATTTTACCTTCATTTATTTTGTCACCGCTATAAAGCAAACTCATTACTTCTAAATATTGCGCTAATTCACGCAAAACGTCAGGAGCATCCTTATTATCTGCCATATTACTATAAATAGATGCTGCGTCTGTTGATGTTGAATTTGAGATAAGGTTAAATGCACTTTCAAAGTCTGCTAAATGCTTCCAATTTGAGTCTATTCCCTCTAATAACTCACTATCTTTTTTGGAGAATAACACTTCATAGAACTTATTGCCTGCAATTGTAGATTGTTTTGCATTATCAATATTACGTAATGAGTACAATGTTATGCCAATTAGCACTGGTACCAATGCAAGTAGAAAGATGTATTTCTTCATAGTGATATTCTCAATAGATATATATTTTTTATATATTAATGCTTTTTAATTTGCAAAAACTTATTGACATAGCAATTATATCACATAATAATGTTTCAAAGTTGTTTGAATAGTTGGAGATTGAAATATTTCTAAAGTAGAAATAAAGACAGCAATATAAAGCTAATTATTTTTTTGTCGGATTTATCCGATATACCCTCAACCTTTTATAGGTTGAAGTCTAAATTTGAGAGTTTGATCCTGGCTCAGAATGAACGCTGGCGGCAGGCTTAACACATGCAAGTCGAACGGCGTTATATTGTAGCTTGCTATGGTATAACTTAGTGGCAGACGGGTGAGTAATGTATAGGAATCTACCTAGTAGTACGGAATAATTGTTGGAAACGGCAAGTAATGCCGTATACGCCCTACGGGGGAAAGATTTATTGCTATTAGATGAGCCTATATTAGATTAGCTAGTTGGTAAGGTAATGGCTTACCAAGGCAATGATCTATAGCTGATCTGAGAGGATGATCAGCCACACTGGAACTGAGATACGGTCCAGACTCCTACGGGAGGCAGCAGTGGGGAATATTGGACAATGGGCGAAAGCCTGATCCAGCCATGCCGCATGAGTGAAGAAGGCCTTTGGGTTGTAAAGCTCTTTCGGTGAGGAAGATAATGACGGTACTCACAGAAGAAGTCCTGGCTAACTCCGTGCCAGCAGCCGCGGTAATACGGAGAGGGCTAGCGTTATTCGGAATTATTGGGCGTAAAGAGCGCGTAGGCTGGTTAGTAAGTTAAAAGTGAAATCCCAAAGCTCAACTTCGGAATTGCTTTTAAAACTGCTAACCTAGAGATTGAAAGAGGATAGAGGAATTCCTAGTGTAGAGGTGAAATTCGTAAATATTAGGAGGAACACCAGTGGCGAAGGCGTCTATCTGGTTCAAATCTGACGCTGAGGCGCGAAGGCGTGGGGAGCAAATAGGATTAGATACCCTGGTAGTCCACGCTGTAAACGATGAATGTTAAATATGGGAAGTTTATTTTCTGTATTACAGCTAACGCGTTAAACATTCCGCCTGGGGACTACGGTCGCAAGATTAAAACTCAAAGGAATTGACGGGGACCCGCACAAGCGGTGGAGCATGTGGTTTAATTCGATGCAACGCGAAAAACCTTACCACTCCTTGAAATGGAAATCATACCTATTCGAAGGGATAGGGTCGGTTCGGCCGGATTTCACACAGGTGTTGCATGGCTGTCGTCAGCTCGTGTCGTGAGATGTTGGGTTAAGTCCCGCAACGAGCGTAACCCTCATCCTTAGTTACCATCAGGTAATGCTGGGGACTTTAAGGAAACTGCTAGTGATAAACTGGAGGAAGGTGGGGATGATGTCAAGTCATCATGGCCCTTATGGAGTGGGCTACACACGTGCTACAATGGTGGCTACAATGGGCTGCAAAGTCGCGAGGCTAAGCTAATCCCTTAAAAGCCATCTCAGTTCGGATTGTACTCTGCAACTCGAGTGCATGAAGTTGGAATCGCTAGTAATCGTGGATCAGCATGCCACGGTGAATACGTTCTCGGGTCTTGTACACACTGCCCGTCACGCCATGGGAATCGGTTTCACTCGAAGCTAATGACCTAACCGCAAGGAAGGAGTTATTTAAAGTGGAATCAGTGACTGGGGTGAAGTCGTAACAAGGTAGCAGTAGGGGAATCTGCAGCTGGATTACCTCCTTAGGCTTTGTGCACAACTCACCACTTTTAATAGTGGTGCTGTGGTGTACTATATTGCTGTCTTTACTTCTACTTTATTTTAATTTCTTGATAATGAAATTTTATGAGTGATAGGCCTCTTTCTCCACATTTGCAAATATATAAAGTACAAGTTACTAGTTTTTTTTCTACTATGCACAGATTAACTGGTATCTTATTATTCCTTCTATTAATGGTGCTTTCTTGGTATTTTATATTACATGTTTATTTTCCTGAGCTATTTGTAGTTAAGTACTTGAATGTATTGTTATCTACTCCTATCGCTAAGTTAGCTTATGTTTTATGTCTTGTAAGCTTTCTATATCATTTTCTCAATGGTATTCGTCATTTATTATGGGATGCTGGACTTAATTTAGAAATTACTAGTGTCTCAAAAAGTGCTATGCTACTGACAGTAACTTTACTTTTCTCTACTATAGCCTTTTTATTTATGCTTATATGAGTCAATCTGGAAATTCAGTACATCATTGGTGGATTCAACGTGTTTCTGCGGTGATTTTATTGTTTTTATTTCCTTGGTTTATCTATTCATTTTCTTGTGCGTTTTATGGTGATAGTCCTTTATCTTTTGATGAAAGATTACTTCGGGCTATTGATCATCCTCTGGAGCTTTTATTTTTTGTTCTATTATTGTTTTGTATTTTCTGGCATGCAGTTCTTGGAATGCAAGTAGTGTGCGAAGATTACATACACAGTGTACCTCTAAGAGTTTTTACGATTACATGTATAAAGTACTTGTCGAGCATCACTTATATAGCTCTTACTTTTACGATTTTTTTCTTTTACAAGCATATTTTCTTGTAAAATCATCCATTCTATGCTAACATATTCTTAGCATACTGGTTTTATTATTGAACTATAGTGCTTAATCTTGGTTTAACAATATGTTAAAAACATTGAAAAAGCGGGGAACGGACCTTACACTAAAAGTGAAGGATTTGTTTACTTCACCTGAATCTTATGTAAAAGACCTCAGGCAGCTAATGACATATAATGAAAAAAAATGTCAATACACAAAAAATTATGATCAAATTGTAGAGTTTGGAAAAATTATAGAAAAAAAAGATAGCAATGAAAAGCTTGAGAAAGATAAAGATGAAAAGAAAAATCCAGAGTACCAGCTTAAATATAATGGATACGAGTTCGATCTGGCTTTGGTTAAGAAAGTTGATAACAGGTCTTATTTTACTATTGGCTTTTTAGTTAGTAAAGATAGGCGCGAGATTGATGATTATCGTAAATTTTATGAACCATTTGGATTTAAAAAGAAAGACCTCGAAAAACATATCCCAATTTTTGAAGCTCAAAAGACTGAAGATACTAAATATCCATTTGAACTAACCAACTCTTCCATACTGAACAAAAAAGAGAAAAGTAAAGAAGGCAAAATTCATGAAGTTATTGACCTGAAAGGAAGAAATGGAGAATCATTATACACTAGTGATTACAAGAAGCGAAGCACTAGTTTTGCTGAAATCAGAGATCAAAATGATAATCTGGAGCTGGATAAGAGCCTTATATCTGTTCCTATTGTTCTTGCTGCAGGCTTAGCTAAGATTTGTGCTAAACTGCTTCTCATTCCTATGAAGTTAGGGGAGCATTTAATAAACAGACAAAATCCAATTGCAAAATTTTTTGGTTATTTTTTGTTCACTCCTGCAATGGCAGTGAAAAATTTAGTGAACATGGGAACTACCGTACTTAAGGCTCCAATTTTGTTATTTGTAGCAGATAAGAAAAAGTATGGTGATTTTTACTGGACTATGTGGAAACATCAACTAAAGGAATATTGGAAAGAAACAAAAAATGATTATTCAGTTATAAAAGAAGGAAAGAGATCAGAACCAGAGGAGAAAGATTATCCTGAACGTGAGATTGCAGGAACGTGGAAAGAGCTTGATGCTAGGAGGCCAGGCATTGAGAAAGAATTGGATGAACAAGAAAATAATAAAGAAGCTAATAAGGGTATTAATGACAAAAACAAAAGTGAAGAACAAAAACAAAATTTGAGTAATGAAATATTAAGCGATAAAGAAAAAGGTCATGCCTCTAGAATAAATGAGGAAAGAAGACGAAACTCACAGCCAGATCTGAGCACTCTGCCACGCCAATAATCAGCAATTACTTTAATTTAACATCCACTTTTTATTTTAATCGCTTCACAACAAAGGCTTGCGTGTATTTTACATTTGGTATAAGATATTAATTAATTAATATCTTATACCAAATGCGCCCTGTAATATTGTGTGGTGGTAGTGGCAGTAGACTTTGGCCTTTATTCAAGCCAAAGCAATTTCAGAAAATATTTAGTCATAACACCATGTTTAAAAACACTTTATTGAGACTAAAAAATGACTATATGCCGCCCATAATTGCCACAAATATACAGTATGAGTCGTTAGTTATGGAGGAATTAAAAGTGCTGCAAGAGTATAAAGTGATTTTTGAGCCAGTAAAGATCGGAACGGCAGTAGCAATATTGATTTCTGCACTTCTCTGTGATGAAGATGAGGTAATGTTAATTCTGCCTTCAGACCATTTTATAGGCAATTTAAGCAATTTTTATGCTTCTGCTCAAAAAGCGTCTCAGATAGCCTCTGAAACTAACTCTATAGTTACTTTTGGAGCAAAGCCTCATGAATTTAATCCCGAATATGGCTATATCAATGCAGTTTATGGTCAGCAGGAGAAACACCATATAGTTAGGAGTTTCATAGAAAAACCTGAGCACGAATTGAGTAATGATCACTATTGGAACTCTGGAATATTCGCGTTTAAAGCAAAACACTATGTAGATAAGATGAAAAGATCTGCCCCAAATCTTTATAATTTATGTTGTCAACATTCTACACCACGAGAGAGATTTCTGTATTTAAAACAGCAGGATTTTGTCGGAACTGAAGGCGTATCCATTGATTATTTGGTAACGGAGAGAGCGGAAAACGTTGCAATGATAGAGGCTAATTTCGATTAGATGGATGTTGGAACTTGGAATTCAGTTTTAGAATTAAGTAAGAAATTTAATAAAGAACTGATGCCATTTCAGCACGTTACTAGGCAAAAGGAGCCAGTTTTGACGACAGAAAGTGATGCAAAATTTATTAAGTAGAGCTTGCAAGCATCCAGATAAGAGCTTAATGTCATTTATGAGTAAAGTTAGTGAAGCAAAGGCAATAAGGAAAGAAATCAAGCCATGGGGATTTTGCAGTGTAGTTTTAATGGGTGAGAATTTTCTTGTAAAATATCTTTTTATAAATCCATTAAGCTGCACTTCCAAGCAATTTCATCACTATAGAGATGAGTACCATATAGTGCTGTCAGGAGCTGGATATATAAATTTAGGAAACAGAACACGTGCTATAGCGACAAATCATGTGGTAGAAATTCCAAGGAAAGTTTCCCATAGGATTGAAAATAGAAGCGCAAACTTTCCACTTGAAATAGTTGAATTTCAAGTAGGGGAGCTTTTATCTGATAATGATATAGTAAGGTTGGATGATGTGTATGGAAGATTTTGATGCACAAGCATCATGATTTTACCAGCCGTCATCCAACAAAAAAACTACTTGACAAATTCTGCCAACTTCATTACTATAGCGCTAATGGTGTTTCTAACTCAAAACTTGTTTTTGATCTGCAGGCTCAATGACAAAATTCAGTAAAAAACTCGTGGTATTTTTTTGCGGATTGTATCAAATTATAGCGGCTGCATGTCTTTTTCATTTTTTCTACATTCAGCCAAATCGCGCTTGAACTAAGCGTCAGTAAATTATTATAGCGCCAATTTACAGTATTATAGAGTCAAAACTCGCCACTCGGGGTTTCTTCGCCTTTTTCTCGTTTGATAAATTTCTTAAATATTTATTACTAAAGTAGTATCCTGGATCCCAGCGTCAGCTACTTGGATGACAGGAGAAGAAATACTGGGATGACACCGTTTGTTGTAAACTCACTTTTACTATATGATTACCTTTTTATGGCATCTTATCGATCTCATTTTACTATTCCGCTGAATAGGTATAAAATATTTAATAAACTCTTTTTTTCAACAAAAATACATAATGGACTTAACCCTTTTTAACTAAGATTTCATTATCAAGAGCGTACACTATTAGCTCATCACCTTCTGTTACTTCTCCCGATAAAACTAACTTAGCTAGATTATTTTGAATACACTCCTGCATTACTCTTTTTAGCGGTCTTGCTCCATACTCAGGACCATAGCCAGCTTGCGCTATTAGTTTCTGAGCTTCCTCTGACAAATTTATACTTAGCTTGCGCTTAGCAAGTGTTTTTTGTAAATAAGAAAATTGGACATCTATAATTTTATAAATATCATCTTTGGTTAAACTATGGAATATAATAATCTCATCCAGTCTGTTTAGAAATTCCGGACGAAATGCAGATTTAACTATTTGCATCACTTCGCTTTTTACAGAGTCAACAGCTCCCTTTAGCATTATTTCAGCACCAAGATTAGAAGTTAAAATTAATATGGTATTGCGAAAATCAATTAATTTGCCGTAGCTATCGGTAAGTCTGCCTTCATCCAAAATCTGCAGTAATAGATTGAATATATCTGGATTTGCTTTTTCTATCTCATCAAACAAAATTACCTGATATGGTCTTCTTCTTACTGCCTCAGTCAACCTACCGCCTTGCTCATAGCCAACATATCCAGGAGGTGCACCAATTAGCTTTGAAACAGAGTGTTTTTCCATGTACTCTGACATATCAAAGCGCAGAAGTGCTGATTGATCATCGAACAGGAATTCAGCAAGGGCTTTTGCAAGTTCCGTTTTTCCAACTCCGGTTGGGCCCAAAAATAAAAATGAACCAAAGGGCCGATTAGTGTCTTGCACACCAGAACGAGAGCGCCTAACTGCATTACTTATCGCTTCTATCGCATCCTTTTGTCCTATCACTCTTTTTCCTATTTCATTCTCCATGTTAAGGAGCTTTTCTTTTTCACTGTGCATCATGTTATCAACTGGAATTCCTGTCCACTTTGAAACAATATTTGCAATATCATTCTCAGTAACTTCTTTCTTTAGGAAGCTATCAGTGACTTTCTCCTGATTTTTTAATTCATTTTCAAGCTGAGGAATCACACCATACATTAATTCTCCAGCTTTCCCTAAATCTCCACTGCGCTGAGCTAATTCTAGTTCTTTTCTAGCGTTATCTAATTTTTCTGCTGTTTCTTGTATTCTAGCTATTTTATTCTTTTCCATCTGCCATTTACTGTTTAAGTCAGCAAACTTACTGTTTAGGTTTTCGATTTCTTCGGTTATCCTCTTTAAACGCTGCTTGGAGTTTTCATCACGTTCTTTTTTTAGAGTCTCTAACTCAATTTTTAGTTGTATGATCTTTCTCTCAAGTTCATCAATAACCTCAGGTTTACTATCCATTTCAATTCTCACCATACTTGCCGCTTCATCAATTAGATCAATCGCTTTATCAGGTAAAAACCTGTCTGTTATATACCTATTGGATAGTGTTGCAGCAGCGATTATTGCGCAATCTGTAATCCTAATGCCGTGATGTACTTCATATCTTTCCTTCAGACCCCTCAGTATTGAAATAGTATCAATTTCAGTTGGTTGAGAAATAAACACAGGCTGGAAACGCCTTGCAAGTGCAGGATCTTTTTCTATATGTTTGCGATATTCATCCAAAGTTGTGGCTCCTATACAGCGAATTTCTCCACGTGCAAGAGCAGGCTTTAGCAAATTTGAAGCATCCATTGCACCACTTGTTGCTCCTGCTCCAACTAAAGTGTGTAATTCATCGATAAATAATATAATTTTTTCCTCTGCTTTCGAAATCTCATTAATAACCGCTTTTAGCCTTTCTTCAAACTCCCCTCTGAATTTTGTTCCAGCAATCAACGCACCAAGATCCATGGCTAAAACTTTTGCATCACGCAAACCAAGCGGCACATCGTTTGCAACGATTCTATTTGCAAGCCCCTCAACTATCGCAGTCTTTCCAACACCAGGTTCACCTATCAGCACTGGATTATTCTTTGTCCGCCTCAGTGATACCTGCATGGTTCTTCTTATCTCCTCATCACGACCAATTACAGGATCAAGCTTTCCTTGCATAGCAAGCTCTGTAATATCTTTTGTATATCTCTTCGCTGCATTTAGTTTTTCCTCGCTATTTGGCGAATCCGCATTGTTGCCCTTTCTCATTTCTGCAATGACCGAGTTCAACTTTTGTGGAGTCACACCATTTTCCATTAAAATTCTACCTACAGTATCATCTTTCTGTGCAGCAAGACCCTGCAATAAACGCTCAACGGTAACAAATGAATCTTTATTTCTCCTTGTAATACCAATTGAATCTTCAAAAACTTTTGCAACCTCTCTTGAAAGTTGGAGGCTACTGCTTCCCGGACCTTCAACTACTGGAAGCTTTTTTATTGTACCATCCACAGCATCGGAAATATTCTGCATATTTCCACCACAAGCGCCTATCAAATCCTGGACTAAACCTGATTCATCTTCAAGCATCAACTTTAGTAAATGCTCAGGCATGAAAACCTGATGCCCAGCTCCAAATGCTTTCATTTGGGCACTTTGAATTAGGCTTTTTGCTTTTTCGGTAAATTTATTTAAGTTCATAATATAAGTTTAATTCGTGTTTGTCGATATATATAGCAACTGCTTTCTTAATTTCAAGCTAGGAGTCGTTCGTTGCCAGGCAAAAATTCATATTACAGAGGTAGTGGTATAATACCGATCTTCACTAATAGATAGACAAATAGTAAAAACTATAAGCAATTGAGGCTAGAACATGGATTTTATGACAGGAAAAAGTAAAGCAATAGGAAAATGCAAGTTAGAATTAAAAAATATGGAATAAGAGAAGAGATAGAAAGAAGGTTACAAGCAATAATATCAGCAAAGGAGTACGATTATTACTCCCTTCAGCAAGGAAGTCAAGATTTATATATTCTTACATTTTACGTAGAATTATTAATAACAACAACTAAAAAATTAAAAAGTACAAGAATATCGATAGCTTATTATTCTGGCATTTATAATAAAAATAGTTAGCTAATACTGTATGGTCCTAGAGTGTAATGGTATGGGTTAAGTATGAATATTAACAGCATAGTATAACTTCTTCATCTTTATCTTTTGTAACTTGATCAGCTTTAACATCATTAAGTGATGTATTTGCTTTATATAAACAGTAAAATCCTACTGCAAGAGCAGCAAATGCAGCTACAGTAAGTGCAATACATATTGCTAAATAAGGTACTGTTAAGCTTGCACCAACTGCAAATGCTACAGCTAACACAAAAGAAGCTGCAGCATATTTACCACGTTTTCCATTCTTAGCACTTGCTTCTAAAAGCTTTTCGTTTTTATTACCTAGATTCGAATCTTTTGGAGTATTAACCGTTTTTTGTTGACTTGATTTTTCGTGTTCTCTATTTTTACTTGAGCTTTAAATGCTTGGCTGCACTTCCTTACCAGTTGAATACTGGTTTAATTCTGATGCAAGTTCTCTCCTCCTTTTATTTAATCTTTCATAATGATTTTTCTTGTCATCACACGGGTATGCTTTCTTCAGTTTTCCTTTCATGACGCTTAAACGTTTATCAATATTTTTAATATTACCTTTCTTATCAACTATGTTTTTTAAAAATTTTTTATTTGTGTGATTTTGCAACTTTACCCAGTCATATGGGCAATAAAAACCAGTTTGTTATAGAAAATAGATTTTATATCAAACAGCTACCGCAGCAATTTTTACTTAAGCCAATGAATATGTGAATAAGTACTTTAAGTCTGTGTGAACG
>NZ_JBFTEN010000025.1:0-16659 GCF_041154185.1 Wolbachia endosymbiont of Tettigetta isshikii
ATTCACATATTCATTGGCTTAAGTAAAAATTGCTGCGGTAGCTGTTTGATATAAAATCTATTTTCTATAACAAACGGGTTTTTATTGCCCATATGACTGAGTAAAGTTGCAAAACCACACAAATAAAAAATTTTTAAAAAACATAGTTGATATGAGCTGTTTATTTTCTCTTGACATCGTCAGAGCCTCCACAGCCAAATTTGGGTCTTAAATAGACATGTAAACAAAGAGCAGCTACTATAGATGTAGTTATGTGTTTTTTTGCTTATGATTATAGGTTTAGCAGGTGGAATTGGAGTAGGGAAGAGCTTTGTAGCCAATTGGTTTAAAGAGTTTGGTGCTGCTGTGTTTGACGCTGATTCTGTTGTACACCAGCTTTATAAAGTAGATAAGAGCATAATAAGTTACGCAAAAGAAAATTTTCCCGGAGGAGTAGTAAATGGTGAAATAGACGAGGAGGTATTGTCTAAATATTTCTTAGTCCATGATGAAAATTGGAAGCAATTTCAATCTTTAGTTCATTCCGCTGTGCGAAATGAACTAGAAATTTTTATTGCTCAGGAAAAAAAGACCGATAGAAAACTTCTAGTTCTAGATATTCCACTCCTGCTGGAAACGAGATTTCGTTTATATTGCAACATTATCGTCTTCGTTCATGCAGATAGTGCTGTGCAAGCTCAAAGACTCAATGAACGTAATATAGATAAAGAAAAGCTGGATCTAATTTCCAATATCCAGCTACCCATTGCAGAAAAAAGGCAGATGAGTGACTTTATCATCGATAACAGTGCAAGTAAAGAACACGTACTTTCTCAAATAAAAGATATAGTAGACTCGTTAAATCTCAGCAGTTGATTTCAACTTACAATTTGCCTTCACCAAATCACTTCGAATCTTGGTTGTATTATTTGTGGATTTCACTACTGAAATTTCAAACCTTGAGCCCGTGTTTAAAAATGACTCAATTGACCTACCAAAAAAGTCATACCTCCACCCTTTGAATAGTTTATCTGTCTGCCCAGATATTGACTCAGCCAATTCATCTTTTGACGAAACCAATTTTCTTGATATGCCGTTTTCCTTACATTCGCTCTCTAGAACAATCGAGAGTATATCAAGCACAGATCTATCATAACTGCTTGACGGAGTATAATCTTGCTGCATAAAGTCATTCTCATTCTCATTGAAAATATCTATAAATTCTAATAGGTCTTCCTCTTTTATGTTTTTCGTGTTCTTTCTGAGATCTTCTAAAATCTCGTCAACACGTTCCACGTTTTTTTCAATAAAGCCAGCTATTACAGCATTGTTAATTATTTTATTACGATTCATATTATAGCGCTGTGCTAAGGTCTCTTGCCACTCACTAACTGCTTTAACAGTTAATATCAATCTTGGATTTGCTTCGTAATTAAATTTAATCCTCTTCCATGCATCTTTTGGAGTACGCAAATACTTATTTATATCAACCGCTGCTTCCATCTCCTCCTGAAACCAGTCTATTCTACTCTTTTCTTCAAGTTTATTGCGCAATATCTGGTGTAGGTCATATAAGTGTACCACATCGCTTATTGCATAGTCTAATTGATCCTCAGAAAGAGGACGCTTTAACCAGTCTGAATTTTTAGCTTTAATTTTATCTAATACCACCTCTTGATATTGCTCCACTACTTTTGAGTAACCAATGAAGTCATGATAATAATGACAAAACATAGCAGCAACTTGGGTATCAAAAATGGGAGTGGGAATACATTTGAATACGGTAAATAAAGATTCTATGTCCTGCCGACAGCTATGAAACACCTTAACTATCTCCCGATTTAGCATTATTTTTTTAATAAGTGATAAATCAATTTCTGGCACTAGTGCATCTACAACAAAACTCTTACCTCCGTAAGAAATTTGAATTAATGACAATTTTGGATAATAGGTTAAATTCTTTCTAAGAAACTCCGTGTCAACTGCTATAAATTTCGGCTTTTTTGCTGTCAACTCTTCACATATGTCTCCTAGATCAGACGTTGTACTAATTAGCATATATTTTTTACTCAGTAACCATATTTTAACACTTAATATTAAATTATGCAATTAACAGATCTTTTGCATAATAAATTTATACAGAAGGATATTATACATACCTTTCACAAATAGCAGTTTAGACTTTTCAAAAAGTCAAAATTCCATATAATTTTAGCATGGCTGATATAGCTTATAGAAGGGGCTGCAAAAGATCCATTACACATGTACAGTTTTTCTAAAGAACGAGCAATCTTGCTTTTGTGTAGGCTTCTATTTAGATTTTATGTTATACATACGATAAAGCTGAAGCTATCAACGTATAAAAAACATTATGAACTTTGTAAGAGAAAAAAACACTCCTGTGATGGAGCAATATTTAAATCTGAAAGCTCAATATAAGGATCATCTGTTGTTCTATAGGCTGGGGGATTTTTATGAATTGTTTTTCGATGATGCTGTTAAAGCTGCAAAGCTGCTGAATATAGCGCTCACTAAGAGAGGTAATTCATGCGGGCAAGACATACCAATGTGTGGAGTGCCAGCACACAGTAGTGAATCTTACCTGTACAAGCTCATAGATTTAGGATTCAAAGTTGCAATCTGCGATCAATTAGAGACTGCTGACGAAGCAAAAAGGAGGGGCTATAAGTCCATAATAAAACGTGATGTAGTGCGAATTGTAACTCCAGGCACAATTATTGAAGACTCGCTGCTGGAGGATAAAAGCAATAATTATCTCGCATCCATAGTTGAACAAAATGGAGAGTATGCTATTGGCTGGCTTGAATTATCAACGGGAAAATTTTTTCACACTTTAACGAATTTGAAAGCCCTAGATAGCGATTTACTGCGTATATCACCAAAAGAATTATTAATTTCCGAGAAGCTAGCTGAGGATGAAAAAATCAGATCAATTTTAAAAAATTATAAAATATCAATTACGCGGCATGCCCAGAGTTTTTTTGAGTATAACAAATCTCACAGAACGCTGTGCGAATTTTATAAAATCAGAGAGCTTGGAGTTATAGGAAACTTCAGCAAAGTGGAGATTATAGCATGCGGTGCACTGCTTGAATATGTCAGAGTAACGCAAAGGGGTTCCATTCCAAGACTTGAGCTGCCAAAGCCCTACAGGCAACAAGGTTTCATGCTTATCGATGCTTCAGCAAGGAGAAATCTTGAGTTGTTTTCAACTCAATTTGGCGAAAAAAAAGGTTCACTGATTTCAGTTATTGATCACACAGTGACTGCTTCTGGCGGACGTCTGCTCAAACAAATGCTCGCTTCACCACTTGCTTGTCCTAAGGCGATTAACTTGAGACTTGGCACCGTTGAATTTTTTGTAAACAGCCATGAAGCACGCAAAAAAATACGGGAGATATTATCTAACATTCCAGATATTGAAAGGTCACTATCACGTTTAATATTAGGGCGTGGCTCACCAAAGGACATGAACCTACTAAAAATAGGCCTTGGGAAAACGTTAGAGTTGTCCGAGTTTTTATCCAAGCTAGATCCCTTACATAATTATCACTTAAGTGAAAAATTAGCAGTTGACCCTCAGATGTCATTCCAGTGCTTGACGCCGGAATCAAAGGGAAAAGAACCGGTGTCTACTGCTCAGATAACAAGCAGTGATGAGAGTGAACTTAGCACAATACATAAAAGCTTTGGCAATCACAAAGAACTGTTTGAGCTTCTAAACGAAGCTGTACTTGACAATAACCTAAGTTCCGCAAAAGAAGGAGGATTTATCAATCCACAATATAACCAAGAATTATCGGAGTTATCCTATGTACTCAACAATAGCAACAAATTGATAACCAAACTCCGAGAATCTTATCGCGATCTGACTGGCATTGTCGCACTAAAAATATTGCACAACAACATCCTTGGTTATTACATTGAAGTGTCAGCAAATCATAAATTAACCTCGGACATATTCATTCACAGGCAAAGCTTAGCAAATAGGATGCGCTACACTACTAATGAATTGAAAGAACTAGAGAATAAGATTCTCACGGCACGTGACGCTGTAATCAGCTTAGAAATGAAAATTTTCAGTGAACTATGTGGTAAAATTGCTAAAGAATCTGAGAAGATTGCTCTCGCTGCAAATGCCTTCGCAAAGCTTGATATCCGAGCTGCGTTTGCAGAGCTCGCAGTGCAAAATAATTACGTAAAACCCATTATTGATAACAGCAAAGAATTCAATATCTGCAGCGGAAGACACCCAGTGGTTGAAGTTAACGATAAGTTTATCACAAATAACATCAACTTAGCTGGTATACATCTAATCACTGGTCCTAATATGGCTGGAAAAAGCACTTTTCTAAGGCAAAACGCTCTCATCGCAATTTTAGCTCATATGGGATCATTTGTGCCAGCAGATAGTGCACATATTGGTGTGATTGACAAGATATTCAGCAGAGTTGGTGCAACAGATAATATAACAGCTGGTTATTCCACCTTCATGGTAGAGATGATTGAAACAGCAACCATAGTCAATCAGGCAACAGATCGTTCCTTGGTGATACTTGATGAAATTGGCAGAGGCACAGGGGTATATGACGGCTTATCTATTGCTCAGGCAGTGATTGAACATATCCACAATGTAAACAGGTGCCGTGCCATTTTTGCAACTCATTATCATGAACTAACTAAAGTAAGCAAATACTTGAAGAACGTAAAATGCTTCTGTGTGAAAATAAAAGAATGGAACGGAGAGGTAATCTTTCTCCATGAAGTAGTTGAGGGCGTTGCAGATGAGTCATATGGAATACATGTAGCAAAACTCGCCGGCTTTCCTGATTCTGTACTGGACAGAGCAAGCGAAGTGTTTGAAGAACTGAGGGCTTGAGAGTTATAAATACAGTGCCCCTTTCTTGTCATCCCAGTACTTGATACTGGGATCTACCGTCTTAAACATCAAGATAAAAATTATTATTTTTTATCTTGGCATTTAAGCAAATGATAATTTTTCTCATTACAGCAACTAAAGCAACTTTAGTAGCTTTGCCGGAATCAACTAAACGCTCGTAAAGTGCTTTCATTCTCCTGTTATGACGAATTGCAACCACAGCAGACATATATAATGCTTTTCGAGCATAAAATCTGCCACCTATGATCTGGGCTTTGCCGACTTTCCTTCCGCTTTCATTAGTTTTTGGTGCAACTCCAACTAAACACGCTATTTTCTTATTATCTAGCCTACCAAGTTCAGGCACTTCTATGAGAAGAATACTTGCAATTTTTTGTCCAACACCTTTATAACTAGTTAGCAGTTTGCTTTTTTCCTTCAAATCAAGGTCAGATGCCTTTTATATCTTTCCTAACTTGCTCTGATTGCCCTTTTGCAAATTCTATCTGTTTTTCTATATATTCTCTGGCTTTTCCTGTGGCATTTTGCAAGCGGCGCTTGTTTGCATGAATCTCATCGCTTAGATTGCGCTCAATTCCTCTTGCTTTTGTGAAACCATACACTCTTTTACCCCATCGTTTTTGCGATAAATTCAGCATATTTTTCCAACAGTTTTGCATCTAATTTATCGGTCTTTGCAAAGTGATTGCAGGCTTTTGCAAATGCATACACCCGATTTGGATGAGCTCTATGAACAGCTATCTTCTGCTCTTGTAACAATTTTATTACAAGTTTCTCATAATCACCTGTTTACACATGACTCAACAAATACGTTAGCCATTTTTGACCTTATGAATTCAGATACAGCCCTTTCTGCATTCTCTATACGCTGATGTTTGTTGTTAATTGAGATATCAAGTGTTTTTTTTGAAACATCAATACCCATGAAAACTGTTCTAGCCATTTTTGTACATATAAATATAGTTAAACAATAATATAAATGATGTACAGGATTGTGATTCGATCTTTTAGATCCTCCTGCCGTTCGTACTACATTTTTTTAGCAAGGAGTGATCCCTACGATTTCTGTCAATCAATCAAGTTAACAGCTTGCTCATTATAGCCTTACAGCTTTGATTTAATATACAATCCAGGATACTACTTTAATAATAAATATTTAAGAAATTTACCAAGCAAAAAAAGGCGAAGAAACCCCGAATGGCGAGTTTTGAGTCTATAATACTTTAAATTGGCGCTATAGTAATTTACTAACGCTTAGTTTAAGCGCGATTTGGCTGAATGTAGAAAAAATGAAAAAGACATGCAGCCGCTATAATTTGATACAATCCGCCAAAAAATAGCCTGAGTTTTTTACTGAGTTTTGTCATTGCCCTGCAGATCAAAAACAAGTTTTGAGTCAGAAACACCCTCACTATTATAGTGTGGAAGCTGGAGGAACTTGTCAAGTAGTTTTTTTGACTCTGTTTCTATGAACTACTTAGATGACACAGTTTTCGTATAGTAGGAGCATCTGTGAAGCCTATGTTCTATAACAGAACTTACTTAGGTATGAAATTACTCGCGTAAGACTTTGGATGTCTCTTAATATCTTTTGGCATTTCAATTATATATTTAGCATTGCGTCTTTTTGCGTAGAACACTGCTTTTTCAAGGGAGTCAAACTTTAATACAATCTGTTTTTTGGGGCTTTTTGAGCCAACCCATCCCATCAGAGGTTCAATATAGTAAGGATCAGGTTCAGTTCTTAGGTGCCAAAAGTGTGTATTACCTAAGCCAGATTGTGTTGCAGTTCTTGTTGGTTTGTAAATCTTAAAAACTACTCTATCATCAATGCTCATGGCTTTTGCTAAATAAACTAAAATATATACCTAAATAAATCCCTGCACAAACAATTAACGTGGTTTCCTTTTCTCTTTATATTGGAACAATATAGTTTTTACAAATTCAAAAATCAGTGTTAAATAAAGGTATAAACACAAAAAGAAAAAAATGATTGAACTTAAAGGTCCAGAAATTTGTGAGAGTGGAAATAAGAAAAATTTAATTGTTTGCTTACATGGCTGGGGATCAAGCGGTGATAACTTTGTTCATCTTGCTAAAGTTATGAGCAAATCTTTATCTGATTTATGTTTTATAGCACCAAATGCTCCATTTGAAAGGGAAATAGGTGATGGTTATCAATGGTTCAGCTTAGAGGATCGCAGTGAAGAGGTGCTATATAATGGAGTAAAAAGTGCCGCATTGATAGTAAATCATTTTATTGATACGAAGTTAAAAGAGCTTAGCTTAAATAATGCACAGCTTTCTTTGATTGGGTTTTCCCAAGGGGCAATGCTTGCAATACACACAGCTCTTACACGCTCTCAATCTTGTGCATCGGTTGTTGCATATTCTGGTAGGTTTCTCTCACTTTCAAAAGTTGCACCAGAGATCAAATCAAAGCCCAACATGTGCATTATCCACGGTGATGCTGACGATGTAATACCTTTTTCTTCTCTTGACTTGACAGTTAAAGCTCTGAAGGAAAATGGAATAAACGTTGAGGGGCACCCAATTCATGCATTGGGCCACATTATCAATGAAGAAGGAATAAGATTGGGTGTAGAATTTATTAAGAAAAATTTCAAAAACTAATTTTCATGCACTTGTTTTGCTTCGGTTATGGATATGTAGCTAGGTTTCTGTCGAAAAAGTTGCTGAATTTAGGTTGGAAAGTTAGCGGCACTTCAAGAAATCAAGGTATACGAAGCGTTAGTCTCTTTAATTACAATGAAGTGAGCAAAGATACATTTCAAGACGTAACACATATTTTAATTTCAATCCCGCCAGATGGTGATGATGTGCTGGAGAGATATGGTCATTACTTTCAAAATGTCAAATGGCTTGGTTATCTATCTGCAACTAGTGTCTATGGCGACCACGCTGGTAATTGGGTTACGGAGGAATCTGAAACAAAACCTGTAGAAAATAGAGGAGAGAAGCGCCTTAGATCTGAAAAGAAATGGCTAAATAGAAATTTACCTGTTCATGTTTTTCGTTTGGCTGGAATATACGGCCCCGGAAGAAACGTATTAGTTGATTTGCAACTCAATAAAGCAAGAAATGTACGAAAAGAAGGGCATTTTTTTTCTCGTATTCATGTTGAAGATATATCTAATATTCTATTTTCTTCCATGCAAAGCATAAAATCCGGTGAAATATACAATTGTGCGGATGACTTGCCTGCTACACAATCTGAAGTGGTAGTATACGCAGCCAAACTTCTGAATGTTAGTGTTCCAGAGCCATTGGAGGTTTCTTCCTTGCCTGACTGCGCACAGAGTTTTTATTTAGGATCAAAAAAAGTAAGCAATGTTAAAGTTAAAAGAGATCTTGGCATCTCTCTAGTTTATCCTAACTATAAGGTAGGGTTGGAAAGCTTACATGCTGAAGAGTTGAAGTCACGTATTTAAAGACTGCATCTATTCAGAGGCATGGTGAATATTGAAGCAAAAGTGGTGTCATTCCAGTGTCAGCTACTTGTATGACAGGAAGAGGAGCTGCTTGGATGATATCTTTTAAAAAAAGCTGAGGTGATTGATTTTGATGAGAACATAATTAAAGGCCTGAACAGGCTATGTTAACCCTTACAAGCCTAAGTAAAAGGCAGAGGCAGAAATTACTCTACCTCTTATTAGTTAACTTTAAGCTGCTTACTTACCAGTAGCTTTTGTTATAGCTGCATTTACTGCAACCTCTTGTAATTTAGCTGGTACGTCGCATTTTAATGCTTGATAGTCTTTATTACTTACTGCAACTTTTAATGAATTAGCTTCTTTAGCCATGCCTAACTCTGCTTTCATTTCATCAAGTTGAGTTTTCTTATTTACATTAATTATTTTCACTTTATATTCTTTAGCACACATTGAAGGATCTTTATGTTTCAATTCAACTTCTTTACCTGCTAATAATACATGAACCATTTTTTCATCATCTTCTGCTAATGCTTTATAATCATCAATTGGAAGTGCAAGGAATAATTCTTCAACTTTTTTCTCTGGTTGCCCAGATTTTTCAACAGAGATTGTACCACTCTTTATTATTGCATCACCAAGAAGAACAGAGAAGTTTGCGTACTCATCTTTCTGACCAGGGTGACCATTTCGACCATTAGCTCCTTCCATTGAATACAGCTGCTGATATGAAGAAATAGATCTTGCAACGAAGTATATAGCAACATAAGAAGCTATTGCTGCTATTACCCAAGGGTTAGCAAGAAATGCTGGGAGTGCTGAAGAAGGTGCTACTCCTTTCGCTGCAGCATAAATAGTAGTTGCCGCTATTGCTATAGCTGCAATTGCAAAAGAAGCTTGTAGAGCTGCTTTTGAGATATGTGAAGTGTTTTTCCATACCCATATGCTTTGTGTGTTTTGATTTTTTTCGTCGTTTAGCATAATAACCTCTTAAAATAAGTTAATAAAAAATTAACTATATATTAATAACACATGTTAGTCAAGTCTTTTTTATAATAATTTAATAAAATAAGTATATTCTGGGTTACTTCCTAAATTGCTATTAATCATGTACAGTTGATATATGATACATGGTTGGCTAAATCTCGACAAAGCGATAGGAATTAGTTCTGCACAAGCTGTAGTCCGGGTTAAGAAGATTTTTGGAATTAAAAAAGCTGGTCATTTGGGAACGCTTGACCCCTTAGCTTCAGGTGTGTTGCCAATTGCCCTTGGCGAGGCAACAAAAACTATACCGTACTTATCTTGTGACCTAAAGGCATACAATTTCACAATAAAATGGGGAGAGCAAAAAACCACAGACGATTTAGATGGTGATACTATTAAAGCTAGCAACATAAAGCCTGAGTATAACCAAATAAACTGTGCGATCAAGAATCTTGTTGGTGAGATAGCACAAACTCCTCCTCAATTCTCAGCAATAAAAATCAATGGGACAAGGGCATATAAATTAGCAAGAAGTGGGCAAAAAGCGAATATAAAGCCCCGCTTAGTGCGAATATATGAACTGAAATTGGTCTCTGCTAATACCATAAATAACAGTGCTGATTTTTCTATGCTGTGCGGTAGTGGCGTATATGTGAGATCAATTGCAAGAGATCTTGGAATCGCATTAAATTGCTTTGGACATATTACACAATTAAGAAGGACCATGGTAGGCAGTTTTAGAGAAACCGAATCAGTGACAATTGAACGGCTTACAAAAAAAGATAAAATTATCCCCATCGCATCAGCTTTGAAATCAATGTTCAAGGTTGAAATTTCCGCAGAGGAAGCGGAGAAAATCAGAAAAGGTCAGGAAATCGTATTAAATAACTTGCGTAATTTAAAGAATTATGATATTTTTTGTACGATAGTGGGTAATGTACCCGTTGCAATCTGCAGTTTTACTTATGATTGTATAAAACCTGTTCGTGTTTTTAATGTTTGAAATGAGGTTTAGATGTCAATAACATCAGAAAAGAAAAAGAATTTGATAAATGTATATGCAATTAAAGAAAATGACACAGGTTCATCTTTTGTACAATGTGCTATTTTAACCGAAAGGATCAGTAACTTAACTGAGCACTTTAAAGTGCACAAGCATGACCATCACTCTAAGCGTGGTTTACTTATATTAATAGGTAGAAGACGCAAACACTTAAATTATATAAAGCGTAAGTTTGATAATCAGGTCTATCAGGAGTTAATAAAGAAGTTAGGCATTAGAAAATAATCGAGGAATTTTGTATGTTTGAAATTATAAAAAAATCTATAGACTGGGGTGGTCGTACCTTATCTTTAGAAACTGGCAAAATAGCACGTCAAGCTGATGGTTCAGTGGTTGTAAATTACGGGGATACTTCCATTTTAGTAACTGTTGTACGTAAAAAGAAGGAAGAAAATATTGATTTCCTGCCTCTAAATGTGCAATTTATTGCAAAAAGCTATGTCATGGGTAAGATTCCCGGTGGCTTTTTTAAAAGAGAAGGTAAGCCGTCTGACAGAGAGACTTTAATTTCAAGGGCAATAGACAGAAGTATAAGACCACTATTTCCAGAAGGTTTTCACGATGAAGTCAGTGTGGTGTGCAATTTATTAACTTATGATACGGTCAACCATCCTGAAATACCAGCATTGATTGGTACTGTTGCAGCCCTTGCAATTTCTGGTGTTCCTTTTTACTCTACCATAGCTGGAGCTTTGGTTGGTTGTGATGAAAATAACAACTATATACTCAACCCTTCTGTTCAAGAGATGAAAACAAGCAGCTTAGATCTGTTTTTATCTGGTGACGAGCATTCAATTTTGATGGTTGAATCAGAGGTAAAGGAGCTTTCTGAAGAAAATGTTCTAAGCGCAACAAAATTTGGTCATGAACACCTTCAACCCGTCATTAAGCTTATAAAAGAGTTTGCTGACACAATTGGCAAGAAACCTGAGAGCTTCGCTCCTATTGATATGTCAGACATAATGCAGGATCTTGAAAAGTACAGTAAAGATTTCGAAAATGCGTACTCACAAACAGTAAAACAACAGCGAGCTCAAACCTTAGAAGCGCTCAGAGGTGATATATTAAACACTCTTAAGGAAGCTGGAAAAGATGAGAAACTCATTACATATGCAATAAAAAGCTTTGAAAGATCCTTAGTGCGCGAGATAATTAAAAAGAAAGGTATGAGGATAGACGGTCGTAAGCATGATGAAATACGTCAGATAGAAGTTGAAGTTGACATTTTATCCAGAACCCATGGTTCTGCATTATTTACAAGAGGTAGTACTCAGGCGCTGGTTGTTACTGCTCTTGGTACTACACAAGACGAGCAAATTGTAGATGACATTGAAGGCGACAGACGTGAACATTTCATATTGCATTACAATTTTCCTTCATTTGCTGTTGGAGAGGCTTCTGCTATACGTGCACCAGGAAGAAGGGAAATAGGTCATGGTAAACTTGCTTGGAAAGCAATTCATCCTGTTTTACCTGATAAGTCCGAATTTCCTTATACAATAAGAGTAGTATCTGAAATTATGGAATCAGATGGTTCTTCTTCTATGGCAACAGTTTGCGGTACCTCCCTTGCCTTAATGGATACAGGCGTGCCAATAAGGGCTCCCGTTGCTGGAATTGCTATGGGCCTTATCAAAAATAAAGATGAGTATACAATACTTTCCGATATCCTGGGTGATGAAGATTATCTTGGCGATATGGACTTTAAAGTAGCAGGAACTAGTAAAGGAATTACGGCACTGCAAATGGATATGAAAATTTCTGGTATAAGTTTTGAAATTGTTGAAAAATCTTTGGAACAAGCAAAAGCTGGAAGGTTGCATATCTTAGAAAAAATGAATGCAGTGATTTCAGAGCATAGTGATGACGTGAAAAGTCATGCACCAAGAATGGTATCATTTTACATAGATAAAGATAAGATTCCTGCAGCTATTGGTGCTAAAGGAAAAAATATACGCAGTGTGTGTGAAAGAAGTAATGTAAAAATTGAGATAAGGGATGATGGCAAAGTTTCTGTGTTTGCTGTGAGTAGCACTGAAGCTGAGATTGCAAAAAATATGTTGATTGACTCAATAACAGAACTAGAGCAAGGTGCCATAGTTGATGCCAAGGTTATCAAAATAGATAAGTCTATTGTGGAGCTTGAACTTCTCAATGGAAGAAAAGGAAAAATGCACATAAGTGAAGTGGCTAATCAGCATATAGAATCTATTGAGGATATGCTTAAACATGGCGATGTTTTCAAAGCGTTGGTAATTGATTTTGAAAAAGGTCGATGCCCAAAATTGTCAAGGCGTCGCGTTGATCAAGAGACAGGCGAGTTTTTTGAAGGCGAGCTCTATAATGAAGAAAAGAAAGATGGTTCAAGTGATAGGGATTATCATAATAGTTCATTCAATAGAAAACCTGTGCATCGTAAGAGACCTACTCGTCCTCGTTCTGGCTTCAGTAACAGGAGTAACAGACCACAATTTGGTAGTGATGATTCATCATCGAGCTTTTATTGAGAGTAGATTTCTTGTATTACCTCCTTCATCCTAGTACCCAGGTACTAGGATGGTATAGGTTGTTGATTTATTTCTCAACTAGAGGTTTAGGCTGCTATAGCAGCGGGTTTTTAAGATCGCTCACAGCTTTCTTCGTATTTTCAGCTCTAAATATTGCTGATCCAGCGACCAAGATATCTGCACCTGCTTTTGTTATATCGGCTGCGTTTAGGGCGCTTACTCCACCATCCACTGAAATTTGCGTTTTAAGATTACGCTCTTCTATCATTTTCTTCACAACGGATATCTTGTGTAGTTGCGAATGGATAAACTTCTGTCCACCAAATCCAGGGTTGACTGTCATAATCAGCACAATATCCAGTTCATGTATTATATACTCAAGCACACATGGAGAAGTTGAAGGAACGATCGAAATTCCAACTTGAATTGTTTTTTTTGTATCGTTTACGTTTTTGTATGACTTTATTTCCCTAACCAGTCTCTCAAGGTGTATCTCTGCTTCTGCATGTATAGTGATAATATCAGCACCAGCATTTATAAAGCTTTCAATATGGTCACCAGGAGATTTAACCATTAAGTGTACATCAAAAGGAAGATTGCTATACTTACGTATTGCAGAAATAACACTCGGACCAATTGTAATATTCGGAACGAAGTTTCCATCCATAACGTCTATGTGTATATAATCTACACCTAAATCGCTAATTTTTTTCACTTCTTCCCCCAATTTTGCAAAGTCTGCTGAAATTATAGAAGGTGCAATTTTAATACCCATGGGCTGTTTTTTATTAAAGAATAAAAATAACTTATTTTTTAAACTCTGTCACCTTGACCACAAAACACAGAAAAGTTGCATCTATGCTGGAACGATAAGGTCTTGCAAGATAAACATCGTATTTACATGAAATACCTTGACTTCATACGTGTTAAGAAGCATTTTATATACATTGGTGCCCGTAGCTCAGCTGGATAGAGCAACAGCCTTCTAAGCTGTGGGTCGTAGGTTCGAATCCTACCGGGCACACCACACATGTAGTACCTGTGTTTTTACTTTGTCATGTAACTTCCAAGCGTTTCTCCTGAAAATTTCTTACCATAAATCACAGCTGTACGAACATTGCAATTAGCAGGTGATTTGCGTAACAGACGGTGTCATCCCAGTGCTCCGACACTGGGATCCAGCATTTCCATAAAACGTCGTATTTTATCACAAAACAGCTACTTTTATACTCACCAACTTAATAGAATCCCTGGATGCCAGTGTTAGCTCCTTTCACAACAATCGTACCAAACATCATATCATGATATGTCTGTTTTTTTTGAGAGAAGCAAGCCACTGAATACCAGCAAAAGGTGAGCAGCAATATAATTACTCCCAGTATGCTTAAAGCGCTTACTAACACGTTTTGTTCTTGGAAAAGCTCGATTAGGATAGCTATTATGTTGTTTAATAGATGAAGAAAAAACTGAGAAATGCTCCTGTCAAATGCTAAACTCAAGCCTATTTTAGAGCCATCTAGGCTTATGGTATGTATGTTCATTAACTGCTGACCGGGAGTTGCCTGAGCTGCTGAGGATATAAAATATGTGAAGTAACTGCAATTTACACACATATATGATAAATATAAAATTAACGGAAAATTCTTTAACAATAGTATGATTAATAAGTTTGGAATTAATAAAATTGCCACATCTATTAAATATGCACAAAAGCGCCTTTTTATACTGGCAATCTCTGTAACAGTGTTCATTATCTATCTTTCAAATACTTTATTATGAAATCTGTAAGTTTATCAAAATGTTGAAAATATAACAAATCTTTGTATCCGCTTATTGATTGGCCATATATAATAGGCAAACAATTGGCGTTTTGTGCACACAAAATATCTGTGATACTGTCACCAACAAAAAACACGTTTTCTTTATTTATAGGCAATGTACTCTCCTCTAGTGCGAACAGCAGTGGAGTTGCAGATGGTTTGTCTTCTGCAGTATCGGATGAACCAACTACTCTCTCAAAGTAAGAGTATAGCTTAAAATAGGCTACTTCTTCACGTAAATTAGTGTTTTTCTTATTACTTACTATTGCTAGATAGATATTATGGCTTTTCAACTTCTGCAGCATTTTCTCTACTCCTTGATTTAGAGTAATGTTTTGCAACAGTGCATTATCTAAGTATTGTTGGTATATTTGATTTGCTTTTTTCCACTGATCGCCAAACAAATTGACCATATAGCTTTTTCTCGACTCATGGGAATTTCTATCAGCGGCTTTATTACTGTACCCCATTGAATCTAAGGTATGCTTAATGGCATTAGAAATATTGTCTTGGGTGTCAACCAAGGTATTATCCCAATCGAATACTACTGCTAATGGGCTGTTTTTCATTTCTACATTGTTACGTATTTTAGGTTAATAAGTAAATAACATTTTGATGAAAAAAATATAAATAGGACGCTCTTAATGATCACAAGAAACATTACTTATTGCAAGTTGTGTTAACCATTTCTACATAATAAGCTAATACACTGGTTTTATAAGCTTTATTAGGAGTAGGTATGGCTGAAGTTAAGAATGCATCTCAAGAAAATGTTGAAAAAAATTTAAAGATGTTTTTGGACGTTCCCCAGGTCCTTTCCCAGAAGGTACTTCATTAGAAGATAAGGTTAATTATATCGCAGAAAGAACAGAAGCTCTAAAGGCTGTGAAAAGTAAAGAGCTCGAAAGTAAAATGGAAAATATTGCAAAATTAAACAAAGAGCTTGAAAAACGACAAAGACAGAACGATGAAGAAATAGATAAACTTAGACGATCAACACAAGAGCTAAGAAAAGAGTTTGGTACGAGTAAAATAAAGAAATTATGTGGTAATGATGAATTACCGCAAGAAGCTAGACAAGATGCGCAAATCGCTGAAGCTTCTAAGCAAACAGATATGCAACCACCAAGGGTTGAAGAGTTGCGTGATAATCCAGAGTTTCAAGAAGCAGCCGGCAATCTTAAAGAAACTACAGCAGAAGGTGAAAAGTTTGGACGAAGTGGACAAAAGGAGACCTCTGTGCAAACAGACACACAACTATCGGTGAATGCGGAGGCTCAAGCTCTGTCGGAATCTAAATCACAGGCTGTTGATCTCTCTTCGATGAGTAGAAGCCCTATAAGAGAAAATAAAAAGCCTGGGTTGAATAAAGAAGATAATGTGCCTCAAGAAAATCAAAAAGAAGAAGGACTTTTAAGTCTTCTAAAGTGCTTTGTTAAGAAGGTACTAGAAAAACTTTTAGGTGAAGATGAAAAGAGTGTAGAGAATGCTCATAACATGAAAGGAGCTACTCAGAGAGATAACGAGGTGCAACAACATGGCAAACACTTCGATAAAATTTTAAATCAAGATCAAAGTATAGGAAAAGGTTTAAAGTAAGTAGCAATACAAGTTGAGAATTCTACGATAACGCCTGTCAATACTCCTAAAGTGGATAAAACCGCGGGTCATGAAAGATGATCCGCTTGACTTCAGTGATTTGAAAAAGCATTTAACTATGCAATATGCTGTATAGCTACAATTAGACTTATTGCTTAACTTAAACTAAAGGCAATTTTGGGTGTGCTCTAAAATTGCCTTAGCTATGAATGTTAAGAAATTTACTAAGCAGAAAAAAGCAAAAAAACCCCGAGTAGCTAGTTATTCACTATCTATCTTATAACATTGGCGTTTTTGATATCTTAAACGACTTATAAGCGCCTTTCAGCTT
>NZ_JBFTEN010000043.1:0-1188 GCF_041154185.1 Wolbachia endosymbiont of Tettigetta isshikii
AAGTAATGAAGGGCATACATCTTACATCTAGGTAACGGACAAACATCAAGTCCAAGCAGGAACCGCCTAACGTTTCTGGGGCACACTGTAACGAGTCTGAATAAAAATTATTCTTCATAAATATGAGGAACGTTTTTTTATCACTTTTAGTCACAACTTGAAGCCGCTTGTATGGAAATAATAAATCCTCTAAAACCCCGTAAACATTTTGTACTCCGCTTGAACGGGGTTGATACTGAGAAAAATCCAGCGAGAACGTTAGCCAGACCTAGTCCTTTGTTTACGCTAGTGTTTTGTTCCTTGTTTTCCACGGTAACACGGACTGACCGACTAGGGGGGTTACGAGTGCACGAAGCGCTGCGGTTGTGACATAAACCGCATGTAAGCGAATTCCAGACTCGAGGTTGAGAATTACAGCGCATCTATAAAACCCCGTATAAATGAATTCCGCGGTTGACGAGGGCTTATTGACCTTAAATAATATTTACCTTCTTTTACAGAGTTAGGCTTTGTTGCCTGCCTACGCCCAAGTGATTTAGTTACACTACTACAAGCTAACGAACAGGACCAAAAGAATTACTATTTTGTCTCACTCGTTATTGAGCCCTTTTAAACGTTCGGTATTTGTACGCATTCCAAATAAAGAGCGTTGTTTCGAAATTCCGATCCTTACAGATTACTATTACGTTTAATTCGACAAAGGTACACGCGTCTTTTCATAACTGAGATTCGCGTAGAAACCGTCTAAAGCAGATATTTCGGATCATTATTTTGAACGTTTGACCTTTGTGAATGAAATGATTGCTGAAGATTGAACTTCTTTACTCAGGTAGTTCCAGAATCAAATCCACGAGGTACAGTGTGTATTCTAAGCTTCGGTAGGAGGATCATACGATGTAGACGTAACCAAATTGGCCTCTGCAGCTGTCCTTGTGGAAATTCGTGAAAAAGCTTCTAAAATGGGAAACATGCTTGTTCGGGAAGAACGTTCGAAACGACTGTGTTTAAGAAGCCAAAAAATGTAAACTGTGTAAAAAAATCTGTTGATATTTAACATGCACTGGTTCTCATGAAGGCTTTCTTTGAAATGATCAAAGTAACATTTTATTTGAAGATTCTTTTATTAATAAAATTAAGGAAGGAGATGTAGTAGAAGGTGTCATTACACGAGTAAATCCTAATGACATC
>NZ_JBFTEN010000026.1:0-16523 GCF_041154185.1 Wolbachia endosymbiont of Tettigetta isshikii
AGTTTAGCTTCTTGGATTCCTACCTTATCATCGAAACGACAGGTTCCCGCAGTTCTACACAATAGCCAAAAATAGATTCGCGCCACCTCTATGCCGGACCACACCTACCCAGTAAACAAGTTTCCGGTAGATTTATCACAGGTTAGGATGAAACCCCTGGTTTTGACGTCGTCTAAAGCCTTTCGACACTTCTTCAGTGGTTCATTTCCATTCGACTCTCTATTTCAAACATGACGCATAATTGCACCTTTTCCATAACGCTCACTACCTTGACTCTTTACCAAAGCAGCTTATGGTTGTTTGAAGCCTGCTCTTGTAAACCAGCTCTGAGGCTCATCTATTGTGCAGCTTCAGCTTACCGCTTCTACGGCACACTCATCCCAGTGCTCTCTTCTCGTCATCCCAGTGCTCCGACACTGGGATGGCTTTGTTGCATGGCAACTAAAAAACCTAGCGGTTACTGACAAAGTTCATTATAAAGTAGCTATTTAACTACTGAGAAAAAATATGCCACACAAAAAGTCAACTCAGTAGTTTCTTTTTTGCTAAACACACCACTTCAGACTAACTTGACGTACACGGTCCTTGTATTTCTACAGGTATTTCAAGCTATGATCTTAATACCAAACATCATTACCATCTGAATAATAATGATTATCAGATTCATAATCCCTGACGTCTTCATAATGATGTGTAATAATATTATCAATATCAATTACTTTGCAATTAGAAACAATATCAGGAGTATAATCAGGGCCAATTATCTCTGTCATAGAATTAATAGCGTGTTTATAATCAACATCAACTACCTTTTTCATAGAATCGATAGCTTCTCTTAAGGAAATTTGCGGATTATTCTTCAAGATTTCTTCCAAGCTTTTAACAAAATAACATTGATAATTTTTAATAATATAACTTTCCCCTTTACCGTTTATTTGATAACGTGCGTCGAAAAGCAAACCCAGTTTATTTTCACAAACGTATTTAGAGTGTAGCTGATCAAATTTAGAACTTAGCTTCTGCAATTCACTAGAATATTTCTCTATTTCCTTGCTTGATAGTTCTGGACGAAATTCTTGAATTAGTGAATATATTAACTTATTGTCCATAATTGCTCCTTATATAATATATTAAAAATTGTTATAAATTTATTAGACTGTGTGATTTTAAAATTGCAAGCTAAAACAATCATATTGGTATATTATACTAAATCTCAATGGTAATTTGAAAAGTTTCTCTACAATTAGAGATTTAGCGAACTTATTATATATCTTGTTTGATAATGAAAGTTGATGTAACTTTCATGCTTAAGAAATTTACTAAGTTAGAAAAAAAGCAAAAAACCCCCGAGTAGCTAGTTATTCACTATCTATCTTATAACATTGGAGTTTTTGATGTCTTAAACGACTCATAAGCGCGTTTCAGCTTGAAAAACAGAAGTTTTAAAAAGACATGCAGTGCACATAGTGCGAAAAATTAAATATGAGACGCCAAATATGCTATGTTTTTTGTCATTTAATCTGCACAGACTGAAGATAAATAATAGCTTCAGTGCTATGATAAAAGGGTCGGCGGAATTTGTCAAGTAGTTTTTTTGTTTCTATCTATACAGCGAGAATTGGTATAGGCTACCGATTAACTTAAAGTTAAATACTTTGACATTTACTTAATATTATTATATAATGGCTATGTGTGTTTTATACACTATGGCAATAAAATTACCTTGTAATAGGTGTATTGGACCCGAGGGCAGTACTCGGCGCCTCCACCATGTTTTTAATTTATATGGGGGCGAATAAGGATCGACATGCATAGTAAAGATGGTAACTTTGCTCGGTTAGACACTACCGCTAAGAGTTCGTAATTTAAATGCAAACGATAACTTTGCTGCTGACAGCAATGTAGCATTAGCTGCTTAATTTAGCACTATAACTTCATCGCTACAAGCACGGTTCAGGGAACGCCGGGTAACAGAAGTTCCCCCAAGAATTTACATGTGCAAAAGTTGTATGGATAAAACAGATTATAAGAAATCGCTCAATTTCGCAAAGTTTCAAGTCATTAAAAAAGCTTTGGATATCATATCAGGCAACGATTTCACTCCTCATTTAGAAATATTATTTTTCACTTATTTTAACGGCGTTATCGTACCAGATTACCTAAGAAAGTCATACCCTACTCAAGTACTTATTATATTACAACATCAATTCTATGATTTAAAACTTTTTGAGGATAAATTTAGCGTAAGTTTGAGTTTTCGCGGGAAACAAGAGCAAATTACCGTGCCATTTTTTGCCATTAGTAAATTTCATGATAAAGTTTCAGGAGATGTTTTAATATTTGACAAGATCAGTATCGATTCTGACAAAGAATATGACAGTGAAAGACATGCTGAAAACCTACCAAATGGCAGTATTATATCCATAGACCAACTGCGTGATCAGTAGTTGCGAACCTAGCTTCGTGATATACGAGAGAGGAAAAAGGTGGTCTAATCAAGTAATAAGTATAGAGAAAGTATTACTTAAAGAGATTGATTTAGAATTCCTAAATATCTATCTTTATATATAACTTTCATGTAATAAACGTACATGCATCCAATAATATATTTACTCAACACGTTGTTTGATCTTTATAGCTTCATTCTAATATGTTGGATTGCTTTAAGTTGGCTGATTAAGATTAATGTGGTAAATATGTATAACGAAGTTGTGAGCAACATAATGCACATTTTGAATCGACTTACCCATCCACCACTAAATGCTATTAGAAGGTATATACGACCATTCAACGGATTAGATTTATCTGTGATGATATTGCTAATAGCAATTCACTTTGTAAAATATACGATAAATTACTACTTTTAAGTAGATGCTAAGAAAATATCTGAAATCAGCAATATACCTATTGCTCCTGATATATGTATATATATCAGTTTTTAGCTACAACTATAAAGATCCATCCTTAAACACAGCTACAAATGAAGAAGTGACAAATTTAGGTAGAATAGTGGGCTCATATTTAGCTGATATATTAGTTCAATTCCTCGGATTAACTAGTATTGCAATAGCTACAACTATAGTTTATTTTTTGACCCTCAGACCATCAAAAAGGTTGCTGAAAATTCTCTACTTAGCACTAATCAATTTAGGAATATGCGCTATATTAGCACAACTTTCGCTCGACATCACTGCAGGGTATATGCACGGTGGAACAATAGGAAATGCACTAATTAGTAACTACCCGTTTTATATATTCACAGCAGCAATATCAATAGGTATTGTGGGACTGATTGGTTGGAAGAGAACGATTTACTTTATATTCTTCTTGTGTAAAAAAATAGCTTCCCTTTTTACAAATGTTCTGTTTTTCAGGTTACGTAAAACTGCTGAGCGTTCTATTGTATCATCAGCAGTAGAAGAACAACATAGAGCTCAAATTGCTACTAGACAACAACCAAAAGAAAGACAGAAAAAAGTTACTGGAAAGGTTTTCAAACCTTCTAGTGGGTTTGAGTTTCCAAGTATTCATTTACTTTCTAAGGCAGAAGAGTCTTTGCAGAGAAAACAGTTGAATGAAATGGAGAGCAATAAGAATTTATCTTTGCTGGAGCAAGTTTTGAGTGATTTTGGCGTGCAAGGAAAAATTATCAATGTATGTTATGGACCAGTTGTGACTTTATACAAACTTGAGCCACAGGCTGGCACAAAGTCTGCAAGGGTGATTGGGCTCGCAGACGACATTGCACGTTCAATGAGTGCGCTCTCTGCGCGTATTTCAATAATTCGTGGACAAAACGCTATGGGAATAGAATTGCCAAACAAGGAACGAGAAATTGTCATGCTGCGTGACTTGCTTGAATCGCCAGAATACCAGAATGCAAACTTAAATCTTCCAATTGCGCTTGGCAAAGAAATAAGCGGGAAATCAGTTATTGCCGATTTGGCCAAAATGCCGCATTTGCTCGTTGCTGGGACCACAGGATCGGGTAAATCAGTTGCAATTAACACCATGATTCTCTCGCTCGTTTATCGATTAAATCCCAATGAATGCAAGATGATAATGATCGATCCCAAAATGCTCGAGCTTTCAATATATGATTCAATACCGCATCTTATAACACCAGTGGTAACCGAACCAAAAAAGGCTGTTATTGCTCTTAAGTGGATAGTAAAAGAGATGGAAAATCGCTATCGTATGATGTCGTATTTGAACGTGCGCAATGTGATAAACTATAACCAAAAAATCACAGAAGCGATGAATAGCGGGATAGAATTGGAGCGTGTTGTGCAAATTGGCTTTAACTCAACAACAGGCAAACCCTTGTTTGAAAAAATACCAATCAAGATGGAAACATTTCCGTATATCGTGGTAATCGTAGATGAAATGGCAGATTTGATGCTTGTTGCTGGCAAAGAAATAGAGTGCTCTATTCAGCGTTTAGCGCAAATGGCTAGAGCTGCAGGAATACACATCATAATGGCAACACAGCGGCCATCTGTGGATGTGATAACAGGTGTGATAAAGGCAAACTTTCCAACGAGAATCAGTTTTGCTGTGACTTCTAAAATAGATAGCAGAACAATACTCGGTGAACAGGGGGCTGAACAATTGCTCGGTATGGGTGATATGCTCTATATGGCCTCTGGTGGTAAGATTATTAGAGTTCACGGTCCGTTTGTTAGTGATAATGAAGTGCAAAATATAG
Organism: Wolbachia endosymbiont of Tettigetta isshikii; assembly: GCF_041154185.1. Taxonomy (NCBI): domain Bacteria; kingdom Pseudomonadati; phylum Pseudomonadota; class Alphaproteobacteria; order Rickettsiales; family Anaplasmataceae; genus Wolbachia; species Wolbachia endosymbiont of Tettigetta isshikii. The sequence continues at coordinate 4,709 of NZ_JBFTEN010000026.1, forward strand.
TCGATCACCTGAAAACGCAAGGTGATCCAAACTACATGGAGGAAATTACCAAAGAGGATGAAAATTCCTCTGCAGAATTAGACGGTGAAACAGAAGATGAAGAGAACGACCTATACAAGCAAGCAGTTGCTATCATTCAGAGAGATAAAAAGGTTTCAACTAGTTACATTCAACGACAACTTAGAATAGGCTATAACAGAGCTGCAAATATTGTTGAAAGAATGGAAAAAGAAGGTATTGTCAGCGCTCCAAATTACTCGGGAAAGAGAGAGATACTGGTAGAATAGACTTCTTGCATAATTTTTGGCAGCGCGTTGAATGAAACAAAAAACTACTTGACAACCTTTGCCGATACCCTTCCAATAGTATTGGAGCTATTCATCTAGCTTCAATCTGTGCAGATTAAACGACTAAAGTATCACCGTTGGCATCTTATGTTTAATTTTTTGCACTATGTGCACCTCATGTCTTTATTAATTTCACCTAGATTTTCTAGGTTTTTCCCTATACAAGCTGAAACGCGCTTATAAGTCGTTTAAGACAGTATAGTACCCCAATTTGCAGGATTAGAGAGTGAGCAACTTCTACCACGGGATTTCTTTTGTCTTTTTTTCTGCTTGGTAAACTTTTTAATGTTTAGATCAGTGCGATTTAAGAGCAACAGCGTTACAAAAAACACCAATACTCGAAATCTAGGTTATCCTAATGACTATGCCAAATCCTCTGTGCTATGATATTTGTGAGTATCCGGTATAATACTCAATTGGTTAATCTAAATAGATAGATGACTTTATCTATAAAAATATTTTTCACCTCGTTTATTTTTGGATTTATTCTTTCCCCTTATTTTATAAAACTTCTAAAAAAAGTATGCAAAAATGGACAGCCAATCAGGTTATGTGGACCAGAAAGTCATTTAATGACAAAAAAAATATCCCTACCATGGGCGGGATAGTAGTACTGATTTCTTCTTTATTACCAATTCTACTTTGGACTCAACTAACGCCAGAGATTCTATTGCTGGTATTTATAACTCTGTTTTTTGCTCTGATTGGATTTATTGATGATTATCTAAAATTAAAAGCAAATAATCATCAAGGTTTAAGCGCAAAAATCAAAATACTTATCCAATTTGTTGTCACTCTGATTGGTATGTCCATATTTAAGCTATATTTTGCTGAGGACTTTGCAAAAACGTTCCTAGTTAAAGGAATAATGATCGACTTTGGCTGCCTATATGTTCCGTTTGCTGCGTTTGTGATTGTCGGCTCTTCTAACGCTGTAAATATTACAGATGGTCTAGACGGCCTTGCTGCAACTCAAGTTATCACTTCTTTTGTTTCTTTAGGACTAGTTGCATACATAACTCAAGCAAACGTAAACACTATTTTATTCTGTATTGCATTTGTAGGAGCAATTTTAAGTTTCTTGTGGTTTAACACACACCCGGCAAGAATGTTTATGGGTGGTTGGCAGTTTATCAATCGGTGCAGCTTTGGGACTAATCAGCGTTCTCATTAAAAGGGAAATGCTTTTCGCTGTTATTGGAATAATTTTTGTAATAGAAACACTATCTATAATTATCAAGGTATTATATTGTAAATATACAAAGTTTAAGTATTTGAAGGGAAGAAGGATTTTTCTTATAGCACCAATACATCACAATTTTGAAAAGAAGGGATGGTCAAAAAATGAAATAGTTATGAAATTTTGGATAATTGCCATTACCTGTTCAATATTTACTGTAGCTTTCTTGTTATAAAAACTTATGGCATACCCAGATTTCACATTAGAAAATAAATTATCAGGAGTGATAGCAGGAGTGGACGAAATTGGAAGGGGTCCGCTAGCTGGCCCTGTAATGTCTGCAGCAGTAGTATTTACCGATATAAATATAATCATTGAAGGAATTAATGACTCAAAAAAGTTGACTGCTAAAAACAGGCAAGTTCTATATGAAAAGATAACGTCTGTTGCAAAATTTGGTATAGGAATGGCAAGTGTTGAAGAAATAAATTCATACAACATTTTACAAGCAACGAAACTGTCAATGCAACGTGCATTGACAAACTTAGGTCTAGAATTAGATTATGTGCTGGTTGATGGTAATCAACCACCCAAAGTAAAATGGCAGGTTAGGTCCATAGTAAACGGTGATAGTTTGAGTATATCAATTGCAGCCGCTTCAATTATTGCAAAAGTGACAAGAGATAAGCTGATGCAAGAGTTGCATGATCAACATCCAGAATATAATTGGCATAAAAATAAAGGATATGGGACAAAAGAGCATATAGATGCCATAAACCTCCATGGTATTACAGAACATCATAGAAGAAACTTTGCACCTATCTCACACTTTGTTGAACGAACACCTTGAACTTAGCCAGGCAGAAATGACATCCATTCAACGGAAAACAGATGTGGCAAGCCTATAGCTCACTTACGTATTTTTTGATCTCAGCTGTGATTTTATCAGATTGACTTTCATCCGAATTTAGATCAGCTGCAAAGTGTGTGACATATTTTCCTCCAGGGCCAATAAGATATATTATTGAAGAATGGTTAATTTCCTCTTCCCCACCAATTTTGCCAGCATATACTTTATAATTTGCAATTACTTCGTCTATTTTCTCTCTCTCTCCGGTCAGCATTTGTATCCTATGATCAAATTGCTGCTGAAATTCTTTGAGTTTTTCCGTGCTATCGCGTTCAGGGTCAACTGTTATAAAAAACGCTTGTAGCTTGTTATTAGTTTTCTCATCTAGCTTTACAAGTGTTTCTGAAATTATTCCAAGATTCATAGGACAAATCTTTTTACATGAAGAAAATCCGAAGAAAATCATCATATACTTATCTTTAAAATCACTACTACGTATGATCTGTCCGTCTTGATTAATCAAAGAAAAATCTCCTCCTATCTTGACTTCTGCATTGTGAACTACTGCTGGAGCAAATATGCCTTTTTTAGTGAAATAACAATAACTAAGAAAAATGGCTGCTAATGTTACTACTACACTAGACAATAACCTTGCAAACTTTAGCATTTAGAGAGCACATAGTAAAATTAAATTGTATCTTCATTTGTTGACCCATTCAATAAATTTCTTCCAAAGTGGATTGTTAATTTTATCCAACAGCTTTCTATGTTCATTAACTTCTTCATTACTTGGTGAGTGTTCCCTACGAGCTAAGTTACGTACTTTGTGCTGAATGGCTGTGGAGTTGTTATCCTGCTCACATTGATTATCAAACAAGAAAGTTTGTAACCCTCCTGTGAGCTCAACATACACTTTTGCAAGCAACTGAGCGTCAATTAGTGCTCCGTGTAATTCTCTATTCTCCAACGATATATCAAAACGCTTACATAGTGCACTTAGAGATGCGGGTGACCCTGCAAACTTTTTTCTCGCAAGTGACAATGTATCCAGCACTCTGTCTGAAGAGATTAATCCAGCACTCAATTTACCCAACTCCATATTAAGGAACTTGATATCAAACTCAGCGTTGTGAATTATCAAAATATCGTTAGATATAAAGTCAAGAAATTCTAATGCAACATCTGGAAATAATGGTTTATCTTCTAAAAACTCTTCACTAATGCCGTGAATCTTAAATGAGTGGTAAGGTATATCTCTTTCTGGATTGATATACCGATGGAATACTTTACCTGTCGTGATGCGATTAATTAGTTCCACACACCCTATTTCAATAATTCGGTGACCAGATTCGATCTCCAAACCAGTAGTTTCAGTATCAAGTACTATTTCGCGCAATTTATTTTCCATGTTAAATAGAATTATTCATACTTTACGTTCGTTTTACAATCATCTGCCTCTTTATAGTTTATGGAAGTAAGCAACCAGCTTGAGTTTGATGAAGTAATATTTTTTTTGAATTGCCAAACATCCTCAACTTTATTGATAGTGGATGTGCTACCTGATATAATATCTCCCTTGTCATTCTTAACAAAGTTAATTTGCTCTGAAAGGAAATATACTGCAATAAACACTACATTTTTTACTAGTTTTATTTCTAAAATCTTTTGTGAAATAATAGAAACAATTATAGATTCTTGTATCTCTTTACGATATCTGATCTTCTCTACAAAATTGTTGTATAAGTCTTTATCCAAGAGAGGTTTTAACTGAGATAGATTCCCTTGATTGAAATATTTTATTATTAATTCGAAAGCTATGCTTGAACCTTCCATGAAATTGGAAATGGAGAAATCTTTATTTTTTTGTAATATTTGCTCATAAGTAGCTTTTATTGCATTTTTATCGTTGCTATCGATGTAATCTTCAATGTTTTCTACTACATCTTCTCTACTTTGGCTTATATCAAGTGCACTAGTCAGTTTTTTTAGGTTGAGGTTTGTTGATTTTCCTAAAGAATTGTACAACCATGAAAAAACGAATGCCGCTAATAAAGCATATATTACGAGCTCTATCATAGTAACTCAACTCCCTAGCATATAAAGTACCTGAACATTATTAATTATTAATGAAAATGGCTTATCCTATACCAATCTATAATTTAGGTTTGCTATTCATCTATAAATGATTATATTGTACAAGAAAGTGTTAAATACTTCAACTTAATTATAAGGAGACGCAAAAAATGTCACAATACAAAATGAAAATTCATGGTCAGTATATTAAAGATCTATCGTTTGAAAATCCGAATTCACCATTTCTCTCCGCAAAAGAAGCTCCAGGCATTAATGTAATGGTTAATATCAATTCAGTGAGATTGGAAGGAGCTGAAGGCGAGGAAGAAGAGAATGAAGAAAAATCTTTCCATGAAATTACTTTGCATATAGAAGCCAAAGCAACGGTAAAAGATGAGAACATAAAAGATGATATTGCTTTCATTTGTGAAACGAAATATTGTGGTATTTTTTCAATAGAAAACTTTGCAGAGCTAAGTGCAGAAGAAATAAGGCAAGCTTTATTTATTGGCGGGCCTACCTTTCTTTTTCCTTTTGCGAGAGAAATAATTGCAAGGGTTACAAGTAATGGTGGGTTTCCTCCACTTATGCTAGATCCTATAGCTTTTGAAGCTATGTATAAGCAGCAGAGTCAACAACAAAAAATACTGTGAGCAATGAGAATTTTAACTGATACGGCACTACTTCGTTATTCCGGCGTACGAGATGATTTTGTTGCATAGCAAATTAAGAGGCTCCAACGCTTTCAATAGTTAAGTCTTTTTAAAGATATCCCTTTTGTATTACAGCTAAGTTTATAAAATAATTGACAATGTTAATTTTCTAATTTATAAGTAGATTTTTGACCAGAGGAGGTATAAAGTTTGATTGAAGTATCAGTTCATTATGGTGATGTAGATAGAGCTTTTCCAGTATTGAAAAAAACAATTCAAAAAGAAGGAAGAGGGGTAAAAATGAAAAAGCAATACCATGAAAAGAAATCAGAAAAGAGAGCTAAAAAGAAATCTGAAGCTAAAAAAAAGAGGCGCCAACAAGAGAGTAGAAGACAGCGTTATGGTTGGTAGTTTTTAATAGTTTATCATTGGTTGTTTTATGAATATTCACGAATATCAAGCGAAAGAGATTTTGTGCAAATTTAATGTTCCAGTGCCAAATGGTTTTGTTACTACATCTGCAGAAGAAGTAGAGACTCAAATGGATCAGTTAAAATCTGACGTGCTTGTGGTTAAAGCTCAAATTCACGCAGGTGGCAGAGGTAAAGCTGGTGGTGTAAAGCTGGCAAAGTCGGCTGAAGAAGCTAAGCAGTTTGTAAAGTCTATGCTTGGCATGACTTTAATTACTCACCAAACAGGACCAAAAGGGCAGCAAGTAAGGAGAGTATACATTGAGGAGGGCTCAAGCATTAAGAAAGAGTATTATTTAAGCCTAGTAGTTGATCCCAAGCTCAGTAGACCAACATTCATATTTTCCTCAGAAGGTGGAATGGATATTGAAGAAGTTGCAAAAAATTCTCCTACAAAAATTGTAAAATTTGATATTGATTATACTGCTGGTTTTACAAGTTTTGACAGCAGCAAATTAAGCAATGGTTTTAATCTGAGTTCAGAACAAATAAAAAAAATAACAAATGTTGCAAAAAATATATATGATGCATTTATTGCAACTGATGCAAGTCAAATAGAAATTAATCCACTAGTTGAAACAAATTCTGGGGGTTTTATTGCGCTTGATGCTAAAATCAACTTCGATGATAATGCTTTATACCGTCATTCGGAGATTGCGGAACTCCGTGACTATGATGAAGAAGTAAAAGAAGAAATAGAAGCTTCAAAACATGGGCTCAGTTATATTAAAATGGATGGCAGCATTGGTTGCATGGTAAACGGTGCGGGTCTTGCTATGGCAACAATGGATATAATAAAATACTACGGAGCAGAACCTGCCAACTTTTTGGATGTTGGCGGCGGGGCAAGTAAAGAGACTGTCACCGAAGCGTTTAAAATTATATTGTCTGATAGTAACGTAAAGGGGATTTTAGTTAACATATTTGGCGGTATAATGCGCTGCGATATCATTGCAAGTGGTATCGTTGAGGCTGCAAAAGAAATGAGTATAAAAGTTCCTTTAGTGGTCAGGTTATCAGGTACTAATTTTGAAGAAGGAAAGAGAATCTTAGAAGAGTCAGGATTAAATATTATTGCTGCAGACGAACTTGATGAAGCTGCACAGAAAATAGTAAAAGAGGTAAAATGAATCATGTCCATTTTAGTAAGCAAAGATACAAGATTAATATGCCAGGGTTTTACTGGTGCACAGGGTACATTCCACTCAGAGCAAGCAATTAGCTATGGAACAAAAATGGTTGGTGGTGTAACTCCTGGCAAGGGCGGAAGCTCTCACCTTAATTTACCGGTCTTTAATACTGTAGTAGAAGCTAAGGAAAAAACTGATGCAAATGTCACAGTGATATATGTACCTGCTAAATTCGCTGCTGATGCAATACTCGAAGCCATAGATGCAAAAATAGAGCTGGTAGTTTGTATTACAGAGGGCATTCCTATACTTGACATGGTAAAAGTTAAGCATGCACTTATTAGTTCGAAAAGTCGATTGATTGGTCCCAACTGTCCGGGGGTTATCACACCCGAAGAATGTAAAATAGGAATTATGCCAGGGCATATTCACAAGCGTGGACATATAGGGATCATGTCTCGTTCTGGAACTTTGACTTATGAAGCAGTAGCGCAAACAACTGCTGTTGGCCTTGGTCAGTCAACGTGCATAGGAATTGGAGGGGATCCCGTTCATGGTATGACGTTTGTTGATTGTATGGAGCTGTTTTTAAAAGACGAAGACACCCATGGTATTGTAGTCATTGGTGAAATAGGTGGAAACGAAGAAGAGGATGTATCACATTTTGTGAAGACAGAAAAAACTAAAAAGCCAATTGTTGGATTTGTAGCTGGTCAAACAGCACCTCCAGGAAGACGCATGGGACACGCTGGAGCGATTATCTCTTCTAGTGGAGGGAGTGCTGGTGCAAAGCTGGAGGTTATGAGGAGTGCTGGTATTGCAATTGCAGAAACTCCTGCAGTAATTGGTAAAAAAGTTTTGGAAGTAATGAATCAAGTTTAGAACATTACTATAGAAACCCTACATTACCAATTATAAACACATCGTCTGCCCATTCAACTAGTAAGTTTCCCCATGGCGAATTTACAGAAGTTTGCTTAGCAGTCAAATACTTACGAAGTACGGACGCAACAAATGCTGCGCAAGCTGCGCTACCACATGAAGCAGTGATACCTGTACCTCTCTCCCAAACTCTTAAGTTTATTTCTCCACCCCTTTCAATTTGTGCAATGCTGACATTTACTTTCTTGGAAAATAACATGTGGTTTTCCAATCTTGGTCTTAAGTTTTGCAACGGTATCTCACTTATGTTATCAACAAAAAAGACTATGTGAGGATTGCCAATATTTACTGCAACTGGATCTTTTAGCATTTCAACTTCTACAGGTAAGCAAAGAGTGTCACATTCAATGGATAGAGGGATTTCATGCCATCTAAACAGTGGTTTGCCCATATTGACCTTTATGGACCTACCACCCACCTTGAAGCACTCTAAAATGCGCTCATTTATTAACTCGATAGTTGCATACTCAGTGCTTTTTTCTGACATTATCAAATATCCAACGCAACATGCTGCGTTTCCGCACATTTCAGCTTGACTACCGTTAGCATTGTAGATGTGCATGAAACAGTCCACAGCATCAGACCTTGTCATAATTATCACCTGATCACAGCCGTTTTGATCAGCAATTTGTCTATAGCTCCAGTCTAAATTGTTTGTTAAACGTGAGTATATGATAACAAAGTTGTTACCAGTACCATGCATTTTTTTCAGGACTTCGACCATTCGTCATAAAAAAATATTTCTTTTATTGGCCTTCTTGTCTTTTCCTTAACTTTAGCACCCTCTTCTTCGTAACCAACTGCTACCACTGACATTACATTAAAATCATCAGGTATGTTGAATTTTTCTATTATTTTATCCTTATCAAATCCACCCATTTGATGTGCCATTAAGTTCATAGATGTAGCCTGCAACATAAGCGCATAGCTTGCTGCGCCAGTATCATGCTTAGCCCAGAAATTTTTTCCTTTATCCAGCTTTCGAAAATTTTTAGCACTTAATGATATAATTAGAACTTGTACATTTTTTGCCCATTTTTGGTTAGATCCATCAAGACAACTCAGTAATCTTTCCCATGAACTTTGGTTATTTTGCTTGTTACATATAATATACCTCCAAGGTTCATTACCATAACATGAGGGAGTAAGTCTTGCAGCTTCCATTAAAGCGTTTATGTCTTCTTGAGCTAATGTTCTTGTTGGGTCATATGAACGCCCGCTATGTCTTGCTTTCATCAATGCCAATAGATCTTGTTTATTTATCATTTTTATTTAGGTATATAAATAAATTTATTGTAGCACAGTAAATTTAAATTGCGAAATTCCATAAATATAATATTATAAATATATTTTATTTTGGATTGGTATGTTTACAGCACAATCTATCAGCAAATCAACATTAGTTGAAGTTCTCTCTTGCATCTTGCTCTTGTTTCTGATGGCTCAAATAAGTATACCGCTGCAACCTGTACCTATTACACTACAAAGTTTGGGAGCGATGCTTATTGGGCTTAAATTTAACCACAGGACAGCATTTTACTCTGTGCTTACATATTTATTACTTGGTGCAGCAGGATTTCCCATTTTTGCGGATTTTCTTGGTGGCTATAACGTTTTTCTCAGGCCAACAGGCGGATATTTAATCGGCTTCTTAGCTGCTGTGATAGTGATGGGCAGAGTAAATGAATCGTTAAGCTCTAAGTGTAGATCACTTATGCGCAATTCTTTAAGTTGTTTGGCTGGTACAGCTATGATTTTTATATGTGGTGTCAGTTGGCTCGCTATCCATGTGGGTTTGAAACAAGCGATAGTAGCTGGTGTTCTACCATTTATTCTACCTGGTTTGGTGAAGATTTTCCTACTCGTAGCGGCTTTACAATACTTGAAAAAACGATAATATTTCGCCCTCATCATTTCATGTGCACTCTTGCATTTCGGGGATATGGGTATTCTCAGAGCTTTATAAAAAACCATAGAAAGGTAGTAAATAAGGTAATTACTGATCCCAATACTCAAATTAAGGTAGTTGGTGATTTTGATAGTATCTGCAGCGCTTGCTCAAATCAGACTAAAAAAGGTGAATGTACCACACAAGCTAAGGTTTTAGAGCTAGATAGAAAACATATGGAAGATTTTAGGGATAAAAATTGGAGAGATTTTAACCTGGAATGAAGGGATAGAAAGAATTAGAGAGAAAATGTCTTTAGAGAAATTTAACTACGCATGTGAGAAGTGCAACTGGAAGTCATATGGAATATGCAAAAGTGCCCTTTTGGATTGCCACCTCCAAATAATGCGTTGATGAAAATATTGAGGTGAAAGAATCCTATTTTTAGGAAAATACCTGTGCTACGCAGGAAAAAAGCAACAGCCTGATGTCAGGCTGTTACATTTTTTTAGTATTTTATACTATCAAGTGAATTATATAATAGCGTTAGGATCAATTATATCATCTCCTCCCTTGAATGAATCAAATTCGGCTTTCAATGATGCAAATTTGTGTATTAGACCTGAGCTTTCATCGCCAACCTTCACAATCAGCTCATCAAGCCTACTTTTTCTCTTCTGCTAAAGCGTTACTTAATTGCTCAACAGACTTGCTATTATTGTCAAAACCCTTAGGCTTGACCTTAACTTCCACTTTACCTATTGATTTAAGTTCGTTGTCACTTTCCTGTTCACTGTAATTACTCACGTAAACTCCTGTAAAATTAAAATCTTAGAACTTGTACTAAAACAGCATTTAAAGAAATCCGTTCTCTTCTCCAGTAATACGTGGAGGGGCTTCTCCAATATCTGGAATTTCATTCCTGACCTCTGCGATTTTTTCCTCCAAGTCCGTTTTAATGCTACTAATTTCACTTTCAATACTACTTGTACTGCTACCTATATATCTTATAGTTGAGTCTACTATATTATCTTTAATCTCCTTACTTATATCTTCGTTATATTTATTGATACTTTTCATTAGGCCATCATAAAAATTTTTGAGATGCTTTATGGTTAGTGTGATTTGTGGTAATTTTTCAATTTCTTCCGGCTGCATTTTGTCAGTTATATTAAATTTTTGCTTTGTCTTACTGCTGACAATCTCTTTTATTACAGGTATTTGAAAGGTTGGTTTGTTAAAACTAGGTTCCTTAACTTCTGATAAAGTAACTTCTCCTAAAGCAATTTTATCAGAATGTAGCTCTGTATTTTTGTTCATAATAAAGTCCTCCTATAAAAATTAATTGTTTTATAAATTACTACTACATAAATAGTATCGAATCGTTACTATTGTCTGCTATCGCAAAATCTGGAGCTTACCCAATGTCTGGCATATCCTTCTTGATTTGCTCAAGTATCTTCATCATCTCATCCTGCTTTGCCATTTGCTTATCCCGCTGCTCTGCTTGTTCTCTAAATTTTTCTTGAAACGCCTTAATAACAGCATCAAATTGATCCTGATTACCTTGTTGACCAACCACAGATATAACTTTCTCATAAGGCAGTTTGTGAATAATATCCTTTAGATCTTTTGGGCTTAGCTCATTCAAAAGTTTTACAAATTGTTCATCGGACATATTCTGAGCAAGAATCTGAAGTTTCTCTGGATCAATTAGGGAATCAACTATAACTTTAATTCTACTAGGTTCAGTTAAATCTTGAGCTATTGCTACGAGCTGCCTATCATCCAGCTTATTAACCAAATCTTTCAGTTGATCTTCTTGCAGGCTACTTACTAGAGCTCTTAGCTGATCAACTCCCAATTCTTTAGAAAGTATTGTCAGGTGGTGCTCAGACAAGTCTTTCACAATCACTGTAAACTTCTCAGAATCCAAACTTGTAATAAATGCTTTAAACTGATCCATCTTTAAGTGAGGCAAAAGGTTTTTTACCTGATCTGGTTCCAATTCTTTTACTAAACTTCCAAGTTGATCTTCATTTAAAATAGGAACGATAACTTTCAACCTTGCCTCATTTAATTCCTGAGCGAGAGTTTTGAGTTGGTGGTTGGTTAAGTGATCAACTAAAGTTTTAATCTGGTTATCTGATATAAAGAGTGTCAGCTCAAGTCGATCAAAAAGATTGTAAGTTAAAAACGTGATATAAAAGAGATAAGAGAGAAAGATAACCCTACTCACTATAGGAATAGAGTTATCATGGGCGTGTGCGACCGAGAAAAAA
>NZ_JBFTEN010000052.1:0-463 GCF_041154185.1 Wolbachia endosymbiont of Tettigetta isshikii
AAGAATGAATACAAGCACCATGGTTTAGAAGATCTTCGGCAATATGTATATATCCTTTCTTAGCAGCAATATGAAGAGGGGTTATACTATCTTCCCCTTTAACATCAACATTAGCTCTATATTTTAAAAGATGCTCAACAATTTGTAAACATCCTATCTCAACTGCAACATGAAGTGGACTTATACCATCATTGTCTCTGGCATTAACATTACTCTATGCTCTAAAAGTAATTCAGTAACTTCCATTTTCTTATTCACATCAATTAATAACGCCAAATTTATTTTCCTTTGTTTCCAATTAGTTCTTGCCATTTTCAGCCAGTTCCAGATTCGTGCTGGGTCTTCTTCCGACTTCTCAATGTCAAACTCTAACTTCCATAAACGATGTTCTTCACCTTAATGATTTCGCAAATGCTTTTCTTACCTACATGTTGACGTGCTCATTTGTAACAAATGTTTCCTG
>NZ_JBFTEN010000003.1:0-73704 GCF_041154185.1 Wolbachia endosymbiont of Tettigetta isshikii
CCAGTGAAGTGAGGCGCATAATATTCAATATGCCGCCGCGCTCGATGAAGTCCATGTGCATCAGTGTTGCATGGCCCGTGCGGATACTGGGCAATCAGCCAACTGCAAGGATAATAGTTGCAAGCTATTCTCGGCGGCTTAGCGAAAAGCACTCGCTCGATACAAGGTGTATAATGCAGTCTGGTTGGTGTAAGGAGTTATTTCCTGGGGTAGAACTATCCAAAGAGCAAAATACTAAATATAAGTTTCAAACAGGGCAGAGAGGATACAGAATTGCAACATCTGTTGGAGTGACATTGACCGGTGAAGGCGGTGATTTCATCATTGTGGATGATCCACTGAGCTCCACTCAAGCTTTGAGCAAAACGCTTAGAAACCGTGCTACAAAATGGTTTGACCAGACTTTAGTAAGTAGGCTCAACAATAGAAAAAAAGGAGTCATCGTTCTTGTGATGCACAAACTCCACCTGGAAGATTTGACCGGCCACCTTCTTTCCAAACCAAAAATCATATGGCACCATATTCGTTTACCAATGATGTCTGAAAATAAGGAGGTTATCTATTCAGTTAAAAAGACAGCGCCTACTTTTTTTTGTTCCTGTCATCCAAGTAACTAAAAATGGGCACACCAGCAATAAACGCTGAGTTCCAGGGTCAGCTACTTACATAACACCACCTGCAAGGATATACTCAAGAGAAGAAGATAAGTTGCTATACCCCCTAGATGGAGGAAAAGAAGAAGTTGAGATGATAAAGGCTGAACTTGGGAGTTACGCTTTTGCTGCTCAATATCAACAAAACCCTCTACCGCTTTCAAGTGGTATACTCAAACTAGAGTGGCTGAAGCGCTATAGAAATTTTCCTGATGACCTCTCGCATGTAACCCAAAGCTGGGACACTACGGTTTCAACAAGCAACTCTAGCAACTTCAGCGTCTGCACCACTTGGACAAAAGCAAGCAATAAGTTTTATTTACTCGATGTATATCGTGCAAAACTCGAGTACCAAAAGCTTAAAGAGCAAGTTCTGTCACTGGCTGCAAGATGGACACCACACGCAGTTTTGATCGAAGCAAAAACGAGTGGTCAACAATTGGTGCAAGAGCTAAAAGCAAGCAGTGAGTTGCCAATCATTGAAATAGTACCATATGATGACAAACTTGCCCGATTCCACCAGATTGTTCCGATTATAGAGTCTGGAAAAGTTTTTCTGCCGCACCAGGCGATACGTCTCAATGATTTTGAGTATGAGATTTTAATGTTTCCAGAAGCACATTACAATGACCAAGTTGACAGCACCGTGCAATACCTACAGTGGATCAGAGAAAGCACCTCTCGGGTCGCAGCTATACGCACATTGTGATTTGAGCCTACCAGAAGACACCGTCATCCTGCAGCGACTCGAGATATTTTGCTATGCTCATCTGCGTTTCTCCTAAACCATAATGCAAGAGGTCTTTTGACTGAGATACCCAGTTTAAAGCTTAGGAGCATAGATAAACCTTACTTATTTTACTATCACTGTTTACTTCTTCTAAAAAACATGTTACTAGTAAACTGTAGGATTTTCAGTAGATAACGGAGGAAATTTTGGCAGTTCCAAAAAGAAAAAAGTCAAAGTCAAGGCGTGATATGCATCGTTCTCATCATGCTGTTCAGCCTAAGAACATTGTGGTATGCCAAACAACTGGGGAGTTTATGTTACCTCACAATATAGCAGTTGATGGCAGTTACAAAGGAAAACGGGTTTTTATCAAACAACAGGCAGAATAACTATCATGATATGTTACCAACAGTCAACAATAACATAGTCATTGCACTTGACGCTATGGGAGGTGATTTTGCACCTCTCTCAGTGATTCAAGGTGCTAGTTTTTTTTTAGATAACCTTGTCGACCCAGGTATTAAAGTTTTTTTTCATATTTATGGGGATCAAAAAGAAGTATCTCCTTTGCTTGCGAAATATAAGAAGGTAAGTAACGATTCTGAGTTTACTCACTGCTCTGACAATGTTCTTGCAAATGATAAGCCATCTTTTGCACTGAGGCATCGTAAAGACTCAAGTATGAAAGTGGCTATTGAGGCAGTGAAAGAAGACAAAGCTTCTGGGATAGTGTCCTCAGGCAATACCGGAGCGTTAATGGCAATTTCCAGATTTGTTTTAGGAACATTGCCAAACATTTATCGTCCCGCTATCGTATCTGTTTGTCCAACTAAGACAAAAAGCTTTGCACTGCTTGACCTTGGTGCAAATGTTGATTGCAATGCTGACTCACTATTTCAATTTGCATTAATGGGGAGTATATTTGCAAAAATAGCATTAAAAATTGACAACCCTGAGGTCGCTTTGCTAAATATTGGTACGGAAGAAGTTAAAGGCAATGACTCAGTACGAGGAGCCTTTGAGTTACTCAAGAATACTCCAAGTATTAACTTCAAAGGATATGTAGAGGCAAGTGAATTTTTAGAGGGTAATATAGATGTGATTGTTGCTGATGGTTTTGTTGGCAATGTAATGCTCAAAACGGCTGAGGCAACCGCTAGTACTTTCATTAATCTAATAAAAAAGGAGGTATTAAACTCATGGACAGCAAAAATGCTTGTTGGCATATTGTTGAAACCCAAGCTAAATAAAGCATTAATGCGTTTTAATCCTAAAATTAGAAGTGGCGCTATGTTTTTAGGGCTAAATGGTATTATCATTAAAAGTCATGGAAATTCTGATGCTATTTCTTTTGCTCATGCTATAAAATTTGCAGTAAACACCATTAGTGAAAATTTAAACCAGAAGATAATTAGTGAGGTAAGTCACGTTGAATAAAAGTTTTATATTAAGCACTGGATCTTGCCTGCCAAAAAAAACATTGAGTAATGACGAAATTGCACTAATGGTTGAGACAAGTGATGAATGGATCAGACAGAGAACAGGAATAACTCAAAGGCATATAGCAGACGAAGGAGAATTAACATCAGATCTAGCTGTCAGTGCAGCAAAAAATGCTATAGAAAAAGCTCAAATTTCAGTGGATGAAATTGGTTTAATCATAGTGGCAACAACAACACCTGATAAAACTTTTCCTAGCTGTGCAACTATTGTACAAAGTAAGCTAAAATGCAAAAACGCATTTGCCTTTGATGTGCAAGCGGCATGCTCTGGTTTTATATATGCAATTACAATTGCTGATTCGCTTATAAAAGCTAACAATAGAATTAAATATGCACTGGTTATAGGTGCCGAAATAATGTCTAGAATTGTTGATTGGAAAGACAGGTCAACTTGTGTACTCTTTGGTGATGGTGCCGGTGCGGTGGTAATAAAATCTGCGGCACATTGCAATGAAACAGCAGAGCACTACACAAGGGGTATAATATCAGCTAACCTATATTCTGATGGCAATGTAGATGTATTGTGTACAAATGGAGGAATATCTTCAACTGGTGATTCTGGAAAAATATGCATGAATGGAAGAGAAGTGTTTAAATGTGCAGTGGATAAGTTAACAGCCTCAATAGAAGAAACACTAAGATGCAATAATTTGAAAATTGCTAATATTGATTGGCTGATTCCCCATCAAGCAAACATCCGTATCATTGAAGCTATAGTAAAGAAATTAGATTTACCTATGGAAAAAGTAGCTAATACAGTTGATCAACACGCAAATACTTCAGCAGCATCGATCCCGCTAGCAATTGATTATGCAATACAAGAGTCAAAAATAAAACCAGGGAGTCTGGGATTACTGACTGCAATAGGTGCAGGTTTAACCTGGGGTTCCGTGTTGCTGCGCTACTGACAACTTCAGCTATTACTACTTGCTACTTTCAATTTTCTCTATCAATTTCTTGACCAAACCTCTCAGTTTTCTACTGGATTCATCAAGCTCTTGAATCTGCGAGTTATCCTTTTTCATGAGCTCCTTATAATTACCCTTTATGTAGTCAATCATCTCCTTTATCTGAGCAATCATCTTGTTAATATCCATACTGCCTAAACTAGGTATCATGTCAGGCATAGCTCCGTCTAACATACCACCAGCCATAAGCTGCTGAAACATTTGCATGAATGGCCTTAAGGTCTGATTAAGCAATTCAGGATCCTTAGCTAATTTTTCTATTTGCTCTTTGCAATTATCCATATACTGCTTCATAAATTCATCGCCTTGCGCTTTACCTGTCATAATTACACCTACTTAAAATACGTATTTTCTATTATATATCTTTCTCAAATTAAAAACAATACAAAATGCCAATCGCAGCTACATTAATACTTTGTTAAACAATGAAAATGCTGCTCTTTGGCTCATAAAGAACTGCATACTCCCTTTAACCACTCCTTATCTTTAACACTGTTTTCTAAGTTTTTATAGACAAATTGATGGTAGCTATTTATCCACTTAATTTCATCTTGGGCAAGTATTTGCACGTCTATTAACCTTCTATCATATGGAATGGAGGTCAATTGTTTAAAGTTTAAGAAGCCGTTTTCTTGCCTTTCAACATACATCAGGTTTTCAATTCTTATTCCATACTCTCTTGGAATGTAATAACCAGGTTCATTGGAAAGTATCATCCCTGGCATAAGTTTTACTTTATTTCCTTTTGATATTGCCTGTGGCCCTTCGTGCACTGATAGATAACTTCCCACTCCATGCCCTGTACCATGCATATAATCTATTCCAAATTTCCATAAGTGAATACGTGCCAGGATATCCAATTCTCCACCAGTAGTGCCAAGAGGAAAGACGGCATTTGCCACAGCAATGTGAGCTTTGAGTACTATCGTATAGTGGGCTATTTGTTCATTGGTTGGATTGCCAATTGCTACAGTTCTTGTAGCATCGGTTGTACCATCAAGATATTGGCTACCAGAGTCAATCAAGTATAGTCCATCTTTCTGAATTGCCTTATTCGTCTGACTACTTGCACGGTAATGAATAATTGCTCCATTTTCATTAAATGCAGAAATTGTTGGAAAACTTGGTTGCTTAAACAAATCCTGCTCTTTTTTGTATTCTAAGAGTTTTTCTTCAGCGTTAAGTTCGGTGATTTCATTGCTAATATTATTTTTAAACCAACATAGAAAATTTGTAACTGCTACTCCATCTCGGATATGTGCGTTTATAGCTCCAGTTATTTCAATTTGATTTTTTACTGCTTTATGAATCAAGCAAGGATCCTCTCTTTCAACTACCTGCTTATTTTGTATTA
The DNA here is from genome assembly GCF_041154185.1 of Wolbachia endosymbiont of Tettigetta isshikii. Lineage (NCBI taxonomy): Bacteria > Pseudomonadati > Pseudomonadota > Alphaproteobacteria > Rickettsiales > Anaplasmataceae > Wolbachia > Wolbachia endosymbiont of Tettigetta isshikii. The sequence continues at coordinate 5,208 of NZ_JBFTEN010000003.1, forward strand.
CAGTCATAATACTCATTGGAGTTGTGCTTGGATCTATCATTATCGAATTTGGCTTGCGCAGCGAACTTTCCAGTTCACTGACATCAAAAACATTTATATGGTTATCCAAATTTGCTTCTATAGTTGAATGTTCTTTGTCTTGAACAAACAAATCAACATTGCCGCTTTTATACAATACGGCGCGGCCTAGTATACATGGAGTATATTTAGTATTTTCATTTCTTAAATTTAATAACCACGAAATTGAATTTGGATCAGTCAAAAGCACTGCCTCAACTTCTTTATCTATGCTTTTAGTGACTTTTTCACATTTATTCTTATTACTTTCACCGGATGAATGCGAAACTATCTTTTGTTCTCTACGACTAATTTCTTTTTTAATTGAATAGGGTACCAATTTACAAATATCTTCATATTTTCTTATCTCTTTTACGGTAAAATATTGCAAATAATAACCTAGTGAGGTGGTCAATGTTAAGTTTGCTTTTACCCATTCGCGTGGATCCTCTTCTTGTATATTATATAGTTGAAAACTACCCTGATCGAGCTGATTGCGAGCTTGTGTGATATAGCGTCCATCCGTAAAAAATGGGCACTTGTTGTCTTTTGTAACGATAAGTAGCCCATTTGTTCCTGTAAAGCCACATAGCTTTGTTAGCTCCTCTGAATACTCATTTAAATATTCGTCTTTAGTATGCAACATAAACGCATCAACATTTATTTCGCGCATAAAAAAACGAAACTCTTCTATTTTTGACATAATATTACCTTTACGCAGAATTAGGAGCTGCTTTTATCTTCCTATTTCTCAAATACACCAATATGCTAACTATTGCTGCTGGAGTGATGCCTTGTATTTGTTTTGCAATGCCGATTGTTGCTGGTTTTATCGCCTGCAACTTTTCTATTACCTCACTTGATAAGCCTTTAACTTGTGAATAGTTGAAATTTATTGGAATTTGAGTGTTAATTTCCTCTCGTAGAAACTTCATATCTGCTTCTTGTCTTACTAGGTAAGGCTTGTATTTTGCTTCAATTGCAATTGCTTCACGCACTTCATTTTTAGCTGTATTATACGTTTTGGTATTATTCAGGCACGTGATGCTGTTTAACTCCAGCCATATTTCTTGTAATTTGTTCCAATCAATATTGGGGTAGCTAAGTAGATCCAGCGCTGTTTTTCTTATTCCATCATAAGATATTTTAATACCATAGAACCTGAGCTGCTGAGGAGTAATTTTTAGGCTCTCCAACTTCTCTTCAAGCTGTTTAATGGATTTAAGTTTATTCTGTAAAACAGAGTTCCTCTCATATGACACAAGAGAAATGTCATAACCTTTTTGTGTGAGCCTCCTATCCGCATTATCTGACCTGATTGCTAGCCTATATTCTGCACGTGAGGTGAATAATCTGTAAGGCTCGTTTACTCCTTTGGTGACCAGATCATCTATCATTACGCCGATATACGAATCTGTGCGGTGAAGAACAAAGCTTTCTTTTTTTTTAGATGTAGAGAGTGCTGCGTTGACTCCGGCAATAATCCCTTGCCCTGCCGCTTCTTCATATCCGGTGGTGCCATTAATTTGGCCGGCAAAATATAGACCTTTAATTTTCTTAGTTTCGAGGGTATGAAATAGCTCTCGTGGATCAATATAGTCATACTCAACCGCATATCCAGGTCTTAATATTTCTGCGTTTTCAAGCCCTTTGATACTTCTTATCATTTTATGCTGCACTTCGATGGGCAATGAATTTGAAATTCCGTTTGGGTATACAGTATCATCATCGAGCCCTTCTGGTTCTAGGAATATTTGATGACTATTTTTTTCTGAAAATTTTTTAACTTTAGCTTCAATAGACGGGCAGTATCTTGGTGCAACAACATCATCTAAATATGAAGAAGCTGACCTGTGAAGATTCTCTCGAATTATTCTATGTGTATTTTCATTAGTATGAGTAATGAAACATGAAACCTGAGGTTGGTTAATTTTCTCTGTGAGATAAGAAAACGGTGCAGGTGGATTGTCGCCCACTTGCTCTTGCAATACTGGCCAATTTATAGTGCCACGATCGAGTCTCGGTGGAGTTCCAGTGCGCAGCCTACCTAGTTTAAAATCATATTTCTTCAGCGTATTTGCAAGCCCTACTGCAGACTTATCCCCCATTCTTCCTAAAGGGGTTGTTTGTTCTCCTATATGAACCACACCACACAGAAAAGTCCCTGTAGTTAGAACGACTTTGCTTGTTAATATATGTTCCCCTGAGCTTGTTATTACAGCTTTGATGTGCGGTTCTCCGTTGCTATTACTTTCGATAAGGAAATCATCAACTGACTCTTCTTTTACGGTCAAATTACTATAGTTTAGAATGATCTCCTGTATTGCTTGCTTGTATAATTTTCGGTCTGCTTGTGCTCGTGGTCCCCATACTGCTGCGCCTCTGCTGCTATTTAGAACGACCGAGTGTATACTTGCTTGATCGATTGCTCTTCCCATCATGCCATCAAGAGCATCAACTTCTCTGACTACAGCACCTTTTGCAACTCCTCCAATTGCTGGATTGCAGGACATTTCTCCTATAGTTGAAATTTTATGGGTTATAAGTAGCGTGCTTGCACCAAGGCGAGCTGCAGCTGAAGCTGCTTCACACCCTGCATGACCGCCACCTACTACCACTACATCATATTTATGCATGCTTTCTTGAGTAATTCCTACCATACTAATATTCCAATTATTAGTGGTTAATGTCAAATTTTACGGTATCTGTTATCTCAACGCTGCATGCACAATCGTATGAACATTTGTTCCAAAACAGTGTATGTAGAGGGTTTTGCCTCAAACACAAGGTATTCCAATCCTCGCTACACAAGGAACGAGCGTACAACAGTGGAAAAAGCTACCCAATAGCAACAAAAAAACTACTTGACAACCTTCGCCGTTACCCTTACCATAGTACTGAAGTTATTATTTATCTTCAGTCTGCGCAGATTAAATGACAAAAAAACTTAGCATATTTGGTGTCTCATATTTAATTTTTTGCACTATGTGTGCTGCATGTCTTTTTAAAACTTCTGGTTTTTTATCTATACAAGCTGAAACGCGCTTATAAGTCGTTTAAAACATCAAAAAACGCCAATGTTATAAGATAGATAGTGAATAACTAGCTACTCGGTTTTTTTGCCTTTTTTCCCGCTTAGTAAATTTCTTAAATATTTATTATTAAAGTAGTATCCTAGATCCCAGTATCGAGTACTGGGATGACAAAAAAGGCTACTTGGGTGACGCAATTGTAAAATGAAATGAGATTCCAGCGTCGCGTGCTGGGATGACGGGAAAAGTGCGCTTAGATGATACCCATAACTTTGTCATTCCAGCGCGTGAAGCTGGAATCTAGGAAAGTTTGCTTGCTCACAAGCAAACTAATTTTGTGAACATAGAAAGTAGCTAATCTCAATTTAAAACACACCATTTAATCATTATGGAAAGACTGAATCCCAGTGTCGGAGCACTGGGATGAGTGTGCCGTAGAAGCGGTAAGCTGAAGCTGCACAATAGATGAGCCTCGGAGCTGATTTACAAGAGCAGGCTTCAAACAACCATAAGCTGCTTTGGTAAAGAGCCAAGGTAGTGAGCGTTATGGAAAAGGTGCAATTATGCGTCATGTGTGAAATAGAGAGGCGAATGAAAATGAACCACTGAAGAAGTGTCGAAAGGCTTTAGACGACGTCAAAACCAGGGGTTTCATCCTAACCTGGGATAAATCTACAGGAAACTTGTTTACTGGGTAGGTGGCGTCCGGCATAGAGGTGGCGCGAATCTATTTTTGGCTATTGTGTAGAACTACGGGAACCTGTCGTTTCGATGATAAGGTAGGAATCCAAGAAGCTAAACTTCAAGGATGAGAGTACCGATGCGGAAAACATGGGAGGATCAGTTTGTAGTAGTGAAGAAGTCTCTGTAATGGAGATGGAGAGAAGGGACTGAGTCATTTGGATTTTAGTTATTTGTCAACCGAAATGGGAGGAGCAAATAATTAAGGTAGGTCTTTGATGTAAAGGCTAAAAATGACAAGAGCTCTGTGAATCGAGAGGTTCATGCACAGTTCTGTGAGGTGCTGGTGGGGAAGTTCCACCGGTCTACTCGACCAAGAAAAGGCTACCTGGATGACAGGAGAGAGTGTCATTTCAGCTAGCATCAGTTTCCCGGCGCACTTGCTCTCATTGGTTGATTACTTATTGTTATACCACTTAAATAAGGTTCAGGCTTATTACATGTCTTGCACGCTTCCTCGCATCTCTAATTTCACTACTTGAACCTTCAAAAGGGATTAATCTTGTTGCTTGTATTACCTCTTCCACATTCTTGCTACTTTTCAAGTGACCAAGATATTCTCTAGCTGTCATACTTATTTCTTTTTTATCTAGATGATCTTGGAATTTTTTGCTACTTAGATTCATATTAACATTGATAAGTACCGGCAGGCTACCTTCTACATTAATTTTAGTTCCGAAGTCATATAACTGTACTCTGGATATCTCTTGACCATTAACCTTAATAAGACCAAGCTCCTTATCCTGTTCTGCTAGAAGTTGACATTCTGTTTTAATTTCTTTCGCTAAGATTTGCTTATCTTCATTGAATAATTGGCTGTTACCTTTAGTAACATCAAAGTGTTTAATAAGCAAACCTTTTTTCTCTACTTTATAGCCAGCAGATTTTATTCCTTTTTCTACAACTTCAATAAGCTGATCGACATCCTTTAACCAAGAAACAAATGTTGCATTGCTGTCAAAGTAAGGATAATTATATCCTATTCTATAAATGGCAACAACGTGATTACTTGTCACTAAGTGAATGGCAAAATTACCTTTAATTCCGGCTATATAATTTGATAAATCACTGAATGTTTTGTAGCCCTTATTATATATTGAGTTTGAAGGTAGGCTATTTGTAGCAGGATCTAGCTGTCTTTCAAAGCTACTAAGTAATTTACTAAAAGCAAAAATCTCTCTTTCTTCCCTTTTAGATATTTATTTACCATGCGCTATACGCTCATAAATTTCAGCCGAAGTTTCTAGATTATTTAAAAATAGCTTGCCACTCTGTGATAATAAAGCCTGAGATAAGCCACGCGTGATAGCAGTACAACTTATCATTAATTTTAACGTTCCTTGCTTCAAAAGAAGGCAGATATAGACCTTGTTTTACTTGTCTTACATCTGCATTAGAAATACTATGTAAAAACTTTTCTTGTTGCTTTTTCTCAGAGTGTGTTGATAGTATAACACAGCTCTCATAAGGAGAAAGCAATTCTACAATACTTGAATGACCTTTCCTCCTGGCAACGTCGCTTGGTTTTTCACCACACTCATTCTTGATACCAGCATCAGCACCTCTTCTTAGAAGAAACTCTATAACCTCTCGTTGACCTTCTTGAGCAGCATAATGCAATGGTGTTCAGCCACCTTTATCAGGATCACTAACACTCATTCCTCGGTCGAGGAAAAACTCTACAACATCCTTATGCCCCCTTGCAGCAGCCACATGCAAAGCATTATCTCCATTAACATTTCTAGCATAAATATCTGCTTTTTTTTTGCTATAAGAAATTCTGCAACCTCTAGATGGCCTGCTTCAGCAGCAACATGTAACGGTGTAAAACCATTACCTCCAGGGTAGTTAATGCTTAGTCCTCGGTTAAGGAAAAATTCTACAACGTTCTTATGACCATTAAAAGCAGCAGCGTGTAAAGCTTTATTTCCATTAGCGCTTTTAGCATAGATATTAGCCCCTTGGTTAATGCGCCTTTTTAACCCTATCGAGATTGCCTTGCTGTGCAGCATCAAGTAATTCTTGATCAATTGTTCTCATAAACCCTCCAAAGTTGTTACTAAATTATGTAAATTCCACTGCCTATACCATAGATATTTTTTGTATGCAACAACTTTTTTTGAAATTGTGAGTTTGAATTGATGGTAACTTTTATGTTGTTACACTCTGAGCCAGCTAGTAACTACTCTATTTCTGCCACTATTTTTTGCTTTATATAGGTATCTGTCAGCGCGTACTATAAATTTTTTAATGTTATCAAGATCAGATTTTTGCATTTCTGCAATTCCAATGCTCACAGTCACACTATGAGTCGTGTTCTCGCCTGAGAGCACAAAAGGTTCTGTAGCGATAATTTCACGTATCCTCTCTGCAACAGTGTATGCATCTGATATATTGGTATCTGGCATTACAATAACAAATTCCTCACCACCAAACCTAGCTAGCAAATCCGTCACTCTGATATTTTCAGAGATTCTCTTCTGCATTTGCTTTAAAAGTTCATCCCCAGCACTATGCCCGAAATCGTCATTTACTACCTTAAAATAGTCTATATCAAGTATCATAAGAGATAACCTTCTGTCCTTCTCTACAGAATCTTTAACAATGTTTTTCAAGTGCGCATCAAAATATCTTCTGTTATAACAGTTAGTTAGCGGATCCTTTATAGACATTTCTGCATTATTGAACAAGTTCATTCTCAAGGCATCTTGATACCTCTTACGTTTCACTTGTAAATTAACTCTTGCTATTAACTCACTCTCGTCCAGCGGTACTGTTAAGTAATCGTTAGCACCCACGTTAAGCGCTTTTACTAAATTGTTTTTATCATAATCTTCAGAGAGAATCAGAATTGGCGTGTAACGTGTTTCTACTTTACTGCGAAACTCAGAACATAAACGTAGGCCATCAGTTTGCGAAAATTGCATGTCGGAAATAATCAGGTCGTAGTTATCCTCAATACCAGTTTTCGATGCCTCAGTTGGATCATTCAGCACTTTAATTGAACCAAAACGTTGACTCAGTACATTATATATCTGTTCCGCTTGAAAGACATCCTCATCCACAACAAGTATGTTAGCATCAAAAATCTGGTTGGAATAATCCATAATACTGCTTCCTGCTATCCCACCAATCTCAGCGTTAGTTTCTCCTCTCAAACGCAATTCATCTATTACCATCTTCAAGCGCGTGAGGGACTTGATTCTCGCAGACAGAGCAGTTTCATCTATTGGTTTAGTTAGAAAGTCATCTGCACCAGCATTAATGCCCTGCACTCTATCATGAGTGTCATGCAGCGCAGTCACCATAATTATTGGAATATGGGTTGTTAAGGGATCACTCTTTAAGCTCTTACAAACTTCAAAGCCATTTATTTTCGGCATCATGATATCGAGTAATATAATATCTGGCTGCTGCTTTGCTACCAAATCTATAGCTTCTTTGCCATCATGAGCTACGATAACTGTATAGTACTCTGCTTTTAGTCGAGCTTCTAAAAGCTTAACATTAGATAGTACATCATCTACTACCAGAATCTTTGCTGTCATTGCCTTTAGATGTATTATCTATATTATAACTAGCATAAAACTTACCATCTTTACCAACTATATAATTTACCTTTTCGACACTATACTTTTTATACAAATCTTCAATTCCGGCATCTTTTAACAATTTCCTAGTTCTCGACTTTGCAATCATAAAATACCTATATATATTCCTAATAAGGTCAATAAACGCAGGCATCTGATTCTTATCAAGAACAACTATACTCACTAGTGCTATAACTAAAATTTCTGAAAGACCTATATTGAACATTTTTCCTACGAGGCAAGTACTTTAATTCTTCTTATTATAAATATTAATTTACTTAAATCAAGCTTAGAAGCAACCATCTCATCTAAGAAACTATTATAACGTTCTATGCAATCCATATCGTTACAAGCCCAGGCTTGAACTTTATCTTCACTGTTACTGGTGGATTTTATAACTTTGACAGCTAGCTTATAGTGATAATTGCTTAAGTCATCCAATAAATCATTAATTAAGCTGCGGTCCCAATAAGAAGAATGACTTTTCATCTTGATAGCAATTGTTCTAATCAGATCGAACCTCAGTAGCGACTTTAATTCAAAGTATATTTTACCAGTGTCAAGAATAGGTAAAGATGTCTGCTCAGAAATGGATATAACGTCCAATGCATAGGCCAAAATACACAGATCAGCAACTTTTTTGGCTAGATCTTTATTTATATTAAGTTCCACTAAAGAAGCAGACCCATGGTGATAGACCTTCAATAGATGTTCATCTAAAACATCAGTTAGGTTCTGGCCTAAAGTCTCAATTGCATCTTTAAATTTTGTGACATCATCCAGCTCTATAGAGCCGAGCTTGCTGAGATTTTTTACCAACCAAAATGACACTCTACCAATAAACTTTTGCACATTCCTAACTATTTGCAAGTATGAGTTAACATCAATCTTTCCATCCAATTCATCAATTTTCTGCCACAGGTTATTTAAACTATATAAACGGTTAACAACAATATACACATTAACTGCTTCATGCACTTTGATTCCAGTATTTTCAACTAGATTATTAATAAATATGCACCCCATCCTATTCACTATATCGTTTGCAATGCAAGTGGAGATAATTTCTCTGCGAAGTTGGTGTTTTAATATGTAATCCTTGAACTCTGTTACCATTTTTTGCGGAAAGTAGTTTAGCAAGTAATCACGACACAAGGAATCTTTTTCAGGCAGGCTGGAAAGTATAATTTCATTTTTTATTGCTGTTCTAGCGTAAGATATCAGGACAGAAAGCTGAGGGGAACTAAAACCCTCTGCTCCAGTTAACATTCTTGCTATTTCCTCATCAGCTGGAAGAAATTCCACACTTCGGTTCAGCAGCCCAGATCTCTCCAAGCTGAGTAATAATCTGTGATGCTGCTCTAACCTTTCCTTAGCTTGCAAGCACTCAAGAAGTAATGCTTTTGTTTCAATCCTGTTATGATCCTCTAGTACTTTAGATGCAACTTCGTCTACCATACTAGCCAGTATTTCGTTCCTTTTTTCTAAGGAAATGCCTCCTCCTTTCATAATCGAAACAAATGCAATTTTGATGTTAACTTCCAAATCAGAACATATTACTCCTGCCGAATTATCAATGAAATCTGCATTGATATATCCACCCTTCTCTGCATACTCTATTCTTCCAAGCTGCGTACAACCGAGATTACCACCTTCTATGAACATAGAAGCTTTAATATCCTCACCATTCACTCTTAACTCATCATTTGCTTTGTCACCGACCATGTCATGGCTTTCACTTTTCGCTTTGACAAACGTGCCAATTCCTCCATTCCATATAAAGTCCACTCTTGCTTTCAACAGATATCGTATTAAGTCATTTGGAGATAACGTATCTTCTGTTATGTCGAAACGTCTTTTTATTTCTTGAGAAATGTTTACTTGCTTTCTGCTGCGCTCAAATACCCCACCACCCTCAGAAATCAAATACTTGTTATAATCCATCCAAGTTGAAAATGGCAATTCAAAGAGACGTTTACGTTCTGTGAAACTCTTTTCTGCATCAGGACTCGGGTCAACAAAAATATGCATATGGTTAAATGTGCCGATTAAACGCATATTTCTTGAAAGCAGCATGCCGTTCCCAAACAGATCGCCAGCCATATCTCCAATTCCAATAACAGTTACATCTTGATAAATATCCCTATTCATTCTCCAAAAATGCCTTTGTGCTGCAATCCACGCACCTCTTGCTGTAATACCCATCTTTTTGTGGTCGTAACCTGCCGATCCACCAGATGCAAATGCATCGCCAAGCCAAAAATTATACTCAGAGGCTATTTGGTTGGCATAATCAGAAAATGAAGCAGTGCCTTTATCTGCCGCAACTACTAAGTATGGATCATCTTCATCATACCTGATCACGTTTTCTGGTGGAATTATTTTACCATCAACTACATTGTCAGTAATATCAAGCATTCCTCTGATAAAATTCTTATAGCACTCAACGCTTTTCTTTCTTAAGATATTTTTATCTCTATAAACTTTCTTTATTATAAACCCACCCTTTGCACCAACAGGGACTATAACCGCGTTTTTCGTCATCTGAGCTTTCATGAGCCCCAAAACTTCAGTACGGAAATCTTCCGTCCTATTCGACCATCTCAAACCACCACGGGCTAGTTTTCCTCCCCTTAAATGTATTCCCTCAAAAAGGTTCGAATACACGTACAATTCACGATATGGATGCGGGTCAGGCAAACCATTTATTTTACTTGAATCGAATTTTGTAGATAAATATGGTTTATCATCTTGATAATAACTGGTTCTTAAAACGGCCATTATCAAGTTAAATATCGAACGTATAACGTAATCATGTGAAACATTGCTGATCTCTTTTAAAAGCTCCTCAATTTTCTCTCTGAAGATGTCTGTAGTTTCTGCTCTATCAATATCTATACTAGGATCAAATCTTGCATGAAATAACTGTATCAAATACTTCACTATCTTTGGATACTCTGAAACTACTTTTTGAATGTATTCTGGGTTGTATTTAAATGACGTTTGCTTCAGATAAGCACTTAGCGCTCTAACCAGAAGTACCTCCTTCCACTCCAGCCCAGCAATAATGATCAAACTGTTGAAATAGTCATTTTTAATTTCCCCTTTAAATACTTTTGCAAGCGTTATCTCAAACTGCTCTTTTAGAGTAATGTTGTCTATTATCTCATCGACCCTCGACAATACAAAATGGTGTATCCATATTCCGCCATTGATTTCTATGTAATAACCATTATGAGATAGGATCTTCGCCCCCAGATTCTTAGTAATTCTCAATATCTTTGATAATTCAAGGCCGCCATTGCTCGGAGTGTAAACCTTTAATTGGTAATTTAGATTGTCACAAGTAAGTCTTAAATCGACCTCACTTACTCTTTTTTTCCTTACTATCTCCAATTTTTTCATATCGTAATATGCGTCGTTAGGCTCGAAACTCTCTTGATAGCTTATCGGAAATGCTTTGCAATAACGGATAAATACATCCTCAACAGTACCGAAAGTATTATATAGGTTATCTATAAAACGATCTTCCCACTTTTCTGTAATGTTTCTCAACTTGTTTTCGATACAAAGAACTTCATCATCAAGAACACTAGCACCTTCAGCCTTTAGCACAACATGCAATTTCATCAAGTCATACTCGTTTATAATGTGGTGGTTATAAATATCTGCACCTTTTGCATTTATCTCATCCTTCAATATGTCACGTACCTTGAACATTAACCTTGCACTAGCATAACGCATCGGTATCAGCACTATGCAACTAACAAAGTCTCCTATCTTTCTTAAAAACAATTTGACTCTTGGTCTAATTGCAAGAGACATGATCGAAGTACAAATTTTAAATAACTCATCTTCATTGGACTGGAATAATTCATCACAAGAGAATGCTTGCAAGATAGAAACTAAAGCTTTATTGTTGTGGCCACCAGGTATGAAGCCTGCCCTTTTCTCTATTATCTCAATTTTACCCTTTATTACCGGAATAGTTCGAATATCTTGAACTTCAGCTATAGAAGTAAACAATCCAAAAAAACGCCGTTCCTTTATCACGTTACCCTGATCATTAAATTCTCTCACCCCTATACAATTCATGTATGTACGCCGATGAACTATTGAAATCAGATCTGACCTTAATATATATAAATGATCAATGCCTACACAGGGAACCAATACATTTTGATACTCTTCACTTGCTCTCATCAAACCAAGATTTTCCTTACCAATTGGAGTGAACTTCCCATCTTCATCAGGAATGTATTCTTGATAACCTAAAAATACAAAGTTGTTATTCTTCAACCAAGCTAGAAAATCTTTTTCCTGGATCCCAGTATCAAGTACTGGGATGACAGAACGACTTACCTCATCAAGCTTCTGCAGCATCAGGTGCCAATCTTTTACAACGCAATTAACCGCCTCCAGTGTTCTGTGTAGAGACTCTTTTAGAGTATCAACAAAACTGTCACTTATGCATTTAATAACCACATATATCACCGACTCCTTGATACCATTATCATCTTCTAAATGGCAAATCTCATTAATAAGGCCACTTTTTCTTTGGATGTTAATTATGCTGTTGCTGTAGTAGCATATAGTTAAATCGTGCGACTTAATGGTGGCAATAATAGAGTCAACCAGAAAAGGCATGTTGTCATTTGCTACTTTAATTATAGTAAAATTGCCTTCTATCCCTGGTACATCATTTACATTGCTTACCATTAGCTTACTTTCTTCTTTCTCTTTTTTAAGGATGAAGTTGTATGCGTCTTCTGCAATGTACAGAAGAAATTTATCATTGATCTTTAGGTCGCTATTATAGACAAAATTATAAAAGTACTTAATAAACTCTTTGACTTTTTCCTTTTCTTCTTGATTTTCTTGATTAATCAACTTAAATAAAGACTCAGTGTCAACATTATGCTCTACACACATTTTTTGCAATCAAAATACATAGCGAGTTTAAACCATTTTGACTAAGATTTCATTACTAAAAGCACATATTATTAGCTCATGCCTTTCTATTGCATTCACCAGACCACCATAAGTGCCCTGAAAAGGAGTGTGAAGTTTCCCTGCAATAAAGGTGCTAAAGTGATACATAAGAACTACCTAGCTATAAGTCCAGTTCCACCTATGGTTATTACCACATATGATGCAAACTTTTTTTGATCAGGCATTAACTTCCTACTTCAAATTATTATAATCCTTTGTTATTGCATAATTCCGAACAAATGTCAATTATATAACAGAGGTTTCAGATTGACTTTTAACGCACTTCAGTATATATAATTTCAATATCTTAAGTTATCAGATATGTCAGATTTAAAAACAATGATGTTGAATTTTGGACCTCAGCACCCAGCTGCACATGGAGTGTTGCGTCTTGTATTGGAAATGGATGGTGAAGTAATCGAAAGAGCAGATCCCCATATTGGGCTTTTGCATCGCGGCACTGAAAAATTAATAGAACACAAAACGTATCTCCAAGCTTTGCCGTATTTTGATCGTCTTGACTACGTATCACCAATGTCGCAAGAGCACGCATATTCACTGTGTGTAGAGAAATTGTTGCAATGTGAAGTGCCAGTCAGAGCAAAGTATTTGCGTGTTTTGTTTTGTGAGCTGACCAGAATACTAAATCACTTACTCAGTATCTCTTCTCAAGCACTGGATGTTGGAGCAATGACTCCTCTTTTATGGCTATTTGAAGAAAGAGAAAAAATATTGGCATTCTACGAAAGAGCTTCGGGTGCAAGGTTTCACGCAGCTTACATTAGGCCAGGTGGAGTGGCGGCAGATATTCCAGAAGGCTTGATTGAGGACATTGCAAAGTTCATAGAGCAATTTCCGCAGTATATAGACGATGTCGACGAACTTTTGACGGAAAATAGGATATGGAAACAACGTACTGTAGAAATCAGTGAAATATCGATCAAACAAGCGCTTGACTGGGGTTTTAGCGGACCAATGCTGCGTGCTGCTGGGCTTGCTTGGGATTTGCGAAAAAGCCAGCCATATGAGATATACGACCAACTGGATTTTGATATACCAATCGGCCAAAATGGCGACTGTTATGACCGTTATTTAGTCAGGATGGCGGAGATTAGGCAATCTATTAGTTTGGTAAAGCAGTGCATAGAAAAAATGCCCGAAGGACCAGTAAAAACTGAAGATAGAAAGATTTCTCCACCGCCAAGAGCAGAGATGAAAACGTCCATGGAGGCTCTCATTCACCATTTTAAGCTTTATTCGGAAGGGTATCGTGTGCCAGAAGGTGAGGCTTATGCAGCTGTTGAGGCACCAAAAGGCGAGTTTGGGGTATATATAGTTTCAGATGGTACTAATATGCCCTATAGGTGCAGAATAAGAGCACCAGGCTTTGCGCATTTGCAAGCCTTGGACTTCATGTCAAAAGGGCACATGCTTGCTGATATTGCAGCAATTATTGGCTCGCTCGATATAGTTTTTGGTGAGATTGATAGGTAAACTATAGATCGTTTGGTAGCAACCAGAAGTTAATAGATCTACTGCATAACAAATCGGCTTTTGGCATATGCAAAAAACTACTTGACAACCTTCGACGTTACCAATACTGTAGTATTGGAACTATTCATTTAGCTTCAATCTGTGCAGATTAAACGACCAAAGTATCACGGTTGGCGTCTTATGTTTAATTTTTTGCACTATGTGCACCTTATGTCTTTATTAATTTTACTTAAACTTCTAGGTTTTTCCCTATACAAGCTGAAACCAGCTTATAAGTCGTTTAAGACAGTATAGTATGCCAATTTGCATGATTAGAGAGTGAGCAACTTCTACCATGGGATTTCTTTTGTCTTTTTTTCTGCTTAGTAAATTTCTTAAATATTTTTTGCTAAAGTAGTATTCTGGATTGTGTCATTGTGCTTTTGAATATCAATAGCTTGTTTCTTATACTCGTTAGTTCGTTCTAAAAAGTCTTTACCCATTTTCCTTACATTAAAAATGTTGTCAGATTTCTTCGTTCCATAACATTTACCTCAATTTCAGTTAAACATAGTAACACTCGAATGTTAATTTTTAGTTTAATTACCTCCATAAATTAACCTTGGTTTGCATCAGACTTCTTGCATAACCTGATATGGTTTTGCAAAAAGTCCAATGTCTACACAGACTCAAGAAGCATCGCTAGAGGATTTTCTATATAATGCTTAAATGCGTTTAAAAATCTTGCCCCGAGTGCTCCATCAGCTGTTCTATGATCAACAGAAAGTGTTACCATTATTATTTCTGCTATCTCTATTTTTTCATTGATAACAATAGGCTGTTTCTTAGATGTACCAACAGCCATAATGCAGGATTGCGGTGGGTTAATTATAGCGCTGAAAGTTTTTATACCAAACATGCCTAAGTTGGAGATAGTAAACCCTCCTCCTTGAAATTCTTCAGGTCTTAATTTTCCAGATCTTGCTCTGCTTACTAGATCTTTCACTTCCTTTGATATAGATAAAACACTTTTTTTATCAGCATTTTTTACTATGGGAGTGATTAGTCCATCTTCAAGTGCTACAGCGATTGAAATATCTATATTTGCATATCTCAGTATCTTATCATCTATCCAGGAAGAATTTACATCAGGGAATTTCCTCATGCTGAAAGCCACAGCTTTTATAATTAGATCATTAATTGTTACTTTGTTGTTTTTATCTGCTGAATTAATCTCGTTTTTGAGCGATATTAGCTTATCAACCCGACAGTCTACAGTTAAATAAAAATGTGGTATATTCTGCTTAGACTCAATCAGGCGTTGTGCTATCACCTGGCGCATGTTACTTACTTTGACTATAACGTCTTCGCTCGATCTTTCACTATTTTCAATTTGTACACCACCGTCTAAAAACTCCAATACGTCAGCTTTAATGATACGGCCATATGGCCCGGTACCTTTTAGTCGCTTTATATCCAGATTTTCATTTTGAGCTATTTTCTTGGCTAATGGGCTTATTTTTATTCTACCTTCCGTTGTCTTGGTATTTTCTTCTTTTCTGGATCCCAGTGTCAAGCACTTGGATGAAACTGAAGGGTTAGATGACACTGAAGAATCAGATGGCATTAAAGGGTTAGATAACGTTGAAGGGTTGAATGGCGCTGCAGAATTGGATGACGTTGAAGAGCGTGCTTCAGCTTCTTTCTTAGCTTCAACATTGGTAGTAGAAACTGTAACATAGTTATCAAGTGCACTACTATCTTCTCCCTCTTCCAGCATTAGAGCTATTGGTTGATTTACAGGCACGCCACTTGCTCCTTCCGGTACTAGAATTTTTGCTAAAACCCCTTCATCCACAGACTCAAACTCCATTATGGCTTTATCAGTCTCTATTTCAGCAATTACATCACCTACTTCAACTCTATTCTGCTCTTTTTTACACCACTTTACGATTTTTCCCCCAGTTTTGCTCATTGTTGGGGAAAGAGCAGGCATTAATATTTCTATGGACATCTATTGTAAATTAAAAATCTACTCAATTTTTAATTTACTCTTTATCTTATGTCAATCTAATCGTGAATTATGATGAATAAACCACTTATGTCATTCCAGTGCGTGATACTGGGATCTTGGTTCAAAAATAGATCTACTATTATCCTATTGTTTTTGTTGCTTAGTCCTAACTTGTTTGCCAGAAACTTTGTTTCAATAAAATCAAATAAAGTCAATATGAGAACAGAACCAGTGTTTCACTATCCTGTAACATGGATATACACTTGCAAAAATCTGCCACTGAAAGTGACAGAAGAGTTTGAAAACTGGAAAAAGGTCTGTGATATAAAAGAAGACTGCGGATGGATAAAAAGTAATCTGCTCAGTAACAGGCGCTACGCGATGATAAAAGAAGATACTTATGGATATCAAAAACAAAATATGGACAGTAAGATTACTATGAAAATGGACGAATACGTTATAATGAGAATAGAAAAATGCAATGAGAAATGGTGCTCGCTATCCTCCTCAAAACGTAAGGCGTGGGTGCAAAAAGAGTATATATATGGGGTTGATTAGGTTGAAAAAGGATCTTGATTGGTAGCAGTTTCTAAACCTTCTGTGGTAGGCTCTTCAGGTAAAGCAGAGGGCGCATCATTGATTTTTTGAGACTCATGGGAACTGCTTTCCTCTGCAGAGCTATTGCATTGCCCACAAAAGCTCTGTAACATTTTCTCAGCAGATGAATTTAAAATTTGTATAATAGACTTTTCACTCTGCTCTTTTAGCGATTGATCCATTCTAGAAATCAACTAAGAAAACTTGCTATCTTCCTTTTCAGCTTCACTTCTTATTTTATTTCCTATACTTTCAATATTATCCTGGTCAATTTCTTCTTTTGTTATGTTAAATGAATTTGCAATTTCTTGATACTTGATCTTACATTCGCCACTGCCAGTTGTACAAAGAGCAATGGAATCGGACATTTCACTTGCAGCCCACTTGTGTATAGCGTAAGCCAAATAGTTATCATGGTTTTAATGTTAAATTGTTGTTCTATTAGCCCAGAAATCTTATTTCTTAGAGACATAAAGCACCACCTTACATTAGCTGTACCTTTTTGTTAAAATACAGCAATTGAACTGAATAGCAAATTAATACGTGATTTACTTTAATTAATTATTAAAGTAAGAGGTAAAACACATGGTGTTAAGGCACTTTAAGCTATGATTCAGAATCTTTTGGCTCTGACCCTAACAATTCCTTTTTAACTTCCTCTTCTATTACCTCTCTTATATTCACGTTAAGGTTCCCTATCGAAAAATCAGTCATAGTTTCAAGATCGTATCGATTCTCTATTACTTTTTCAATAGTAGCATTTATTTTTTCTGTACTAAATTCCTTTATAATAGGTCTAATATTCAAATGTCCTGGAGAGCCTTTACCATAAATTCTTTTGCTTTTGTTAATGCAACCACCTGCACCAGGTCTACTGCTTCTCAAACTACTGTTACACTCTACTGCTTCATACTTGATTTCACCATCTTTTATATATGCTATTTGATTATCTGTGGATGTTTTATCTGTTACTATTAGTTTTTCTAATTTTAAATCTCCTTGAGATGCTAAATTGTCTACATGAACCTGTGTGCGATACTCCTTATCGCTATATAACTTATTTACCCCTCCACCTGCAACAGTAATTAATGGCTTGCAATCTTGTTTGTTCGAACGACATTTTTCTATAAAAATGGGTCCCCCGTCTTTATCTGTGTAACTAGATTCTTGGTTACCTCCTCCACCTGTAACTCGCACCTTAATCACAGGATAATCAGGATCAATTTTCAATTGAGCTTTAATATAATCTCCTGGCATTCCTGTTCTAGTTTTAGTGGAACAGGCATCCTTCCCTCTGGAGCGCATACGCCAGCAGCCAGGAGGTGTATCTTTTATGTGACCTGCTTCACCACTTCCCCATGCTTCTATTTCAACACGATCAAACATTATTGATAAGTCATCTGTATAACCATCTCCAAGATCATAAGATCCTTGATTACTTTCCTCAAGTTTTTGTTTCTTATCTTTCAATTGTTTTATTATTATTTCACACAATCTATTTTTTAAACCCGCCAAGTCAAGCCTACACAATTTATCAGCATAAAAAACCTCTGTTCTATTTGCTTTAACCAGCTGATCTTTCAATTGTGTACACTTTTGTATTTCACCTCCTTCGTTTTTCAGTGTTCTACCATCTTTATCTTTACAATCCACTTCCTCATATCTTAAGTAAAATGATTGACCATCTTCTTTGTTCAAATACTGCGTTGAGAGACTACAAGCCTCACCAAAGCAAAGGCAACCATCTTGACTCTGTTCACATTTTTCTTTACGCTTTCCATCTATTAATTTATATACTATCTTGCATTTGTTGCAATCCTGTTTTGTATCCATTTCATCATCCTTTTTCGCAACGCAATTGTTTCTATTCGTATTCCCTTCGGGAATGAAAATATATCCATGCTTATTGAATATTATTTTATTTAGCTCGCTCTGTGGCTTTGCCAAAACATCAGTTGTTTCGTTGCAAGGGAAATAATAAAGTTGATTCGACTCCTTTGAATAAACAGTATTGTACTTAATGTACCTTGCTCCCATTGATTTTAATGATATTATCTCATTTTCTCTCTTAAGTACAAACTCTTCTGGTTCTGGCTTCCAACCAGAAAGACAGAGCATTTTTCTTTTAGAATTTTTTTGGTCCATTACTCTCGTGTACATTACTTTTATCTTTGGCAGTCCCATATCATCTAATTCCAACTTAGTAGATTTGATTTCGTTGCCTTCTGTGGGATTTGTTATACTGTAATCCTCACCATTAGGAAACTGGATCCCAATATTAGGAGTAAGTCCATATTTTTCCAAAATTGCAAACTGAGGATTCTTTCTCAATATACCTTCTATAATATCAGTGATGTTACTTTCATCATTACTATTCTTAGTTGTTTTTTTTACTATTCTTGGTTTTACCACTCTAAAAGACCGTGGGTCAATTTTTTCCCTATCTTCACTGGCATCAAAACTGATGTTAAAAGTACAATAGCCATCACTATAACTTCCATTTACTTGCTGCATGCAATTTTCTCTTCTCATCTTTATTTCTATTTTTAACGTATTTTCATCTACTAACTCCACTACTTTGGGCTCTGGAGCAGGAGGTGATGGGAAACAACGAGCAGGAAATTGCAATCTTCTTTGAGATTCCTCCTCTTCAGTACCACGGTATTCAGTGCAGAGTTTATTTTTTTTTCTGTATGTTTCGAAGTAGTGTGTAGTACCATCTCTATCTAAGATAGAATGCTCCTTAACTTCACACGGAGTAGGGCTCCCCCCAACCTTATCCTTTTTGTACTTTCTGGGGAAATCTAACTTTTCTCCGATTTCTCCGTCTTTTCCTATTAGGTCACCAATGATTACCTTAACCTTAGGATCAAAGTAGTCATTTTTTTCGTTTGTCACAGGAACAATTCTAACTTGTGGGGGTAACATCGCAAGTTGTTCGCAGAACGCAAGTGGGCCAGGTGCAAGTGGTACAGGAGTGCACTTTACTTTTGTTTGATAGCAAGTATCACAGGTATTTGCCATATCTCCAGGACGGAAAATATTTGCTCCTTCGCCTATTCTAGAAAAATATGAGAAAACCCCCCCCATGCAGGCTGCTTTTTGGCTGCAAGCACATATCTTAGGAGAGTTAACAAATTTACTTTTCTCTTCGTCAGTGACATCATCTGCCCATTCCCATCCAAGACCTTCCACAATTCCTTCCTTAATTTTGCCGCCATCTAATATTGTATCTCCTTCCCAATCGATGAAAACTGCTGCAGAAATTCCAGCTCCGCTTGTCTGCGTTCCGTATATCTGGCGGCATGATGTTTTATTGGGTAATATATAACAATTACCTCCTTCATAGTCGCAAACTTGAATCTTCGGATCAAAATAATCACTTATTCCTTGATCTTTCACTGCCGTTACTTTAATTTCTTTTAATAAGTGAGGATCAAATTTTAAATCATCCCATTTGCCAGTAATGAAGTTCCAAAAACCTTTTCCTATTGAGCTCCCTGTAGCTTCAGCGTCAGTACGAAAATATATATCCGGGCAAACATCAGAGTACCCACTGTTTGCACCAAGCAAAATCAACACTAGGAAAAAAAATTTGGCTTTAAGCCTTACACTTCTCATAAAACACCGGTAACCACTTACTAACTTCTTCCCCTTTTTCTTTTATTGCTTCGTACATATACTTTATAGTATCTTTATTAGCTGAAAGTATGTATATTTCTTGCATATCTTTCAAATCTAAATTCAAAGTTACTAATCCTTTGTACTGTTTTATTAAAAATAAACCTTCTTGTGTTGGCGTTTGCAGGATTATGTTCAGTTCCTCTTTCGATAGAGAAAATGCTTTCATGTATAACCTATTTGCATTGACGTTCGGCATCAAAATCCTTGTATCAACGTGTTTATCCAGATATTGAGTAAATTTGCTGGCAAATGCCAGGTTTAAGTTCTCAGTACTTAGAATTACCACAACATTTAATTTTGTCATCCTGTTCATCCAGTTATCAAACTCTTTTTCTGTAGGAAAAATATTACTTATTTTCCATGCTTCATCTAAAACGAGTATTGCAGGTGAACCATCACATTTTGCTTCAAAAGAGTATAAGAAATAGTAAAGTATCACGGACATAGATTCCTTTCGTTTTGTAAGATTTGCTGTGTTGAGAGATATAGTTCTCATTTCCCAGTCAATGTCCGATTCATCACCATCTTGAAATAAATAAGCAAACTCACCATCACCACACCATTTACTTATCTTACCCCCAAGAAGTAAGAGCGCTTCAGAAATTTGTGAAATAGAACGCGATTCCCTTGGTATAGCAAATATAGAATCTACAATTTTTTTTATCTTCTCTTCCACATCCACCGAGTTTGTATCAGCCACCATTCTTTTGATCAGTTCAACTAGCATATTCCGATTGGAGGCACTATCTTCAATGTTTAGGGGATTAAATTTCAAGCTTTTATCTTTATATTTTGGATCAATTATGTAATATCTACCGTTCACCGCTTTAGTAAAAATTATTGACTTTCCAGTGTTATCTAATATGACAATTCTTGGATTAAACTTTCTTGACTCTGACAATAGGAAGTTAATCAGTGAAGTTCTGCCTGAATTTGGAGCGCCAAGTATCGTAGTATGACCATTGTTTTTCTTTCCATGAAAATTAAAAAAGTAAGAGCTTCCTTTTTTTGAAAAAAAGACTGTTACTGCTTCCTTCCACCTTCCTCCTTTTAATGTACCTGACGTAAAATCATGTAGCATAGCAAAGCTGCAGGCATATCTTTTTAATATATTCTTCGGTTGTGTAACAAAAGTAAAATTGCCAGGAAGTTGTGCCCAAAAATGATCTTCCATATGTAGATCAGCTCTAAACATCATCAAACCGACTAACGACATTACGGCGGACAAATCGCTGATGTTTTCGGCTAGTCTCTTTCTATCGTCAGCAAAAATTGTGAAAATAATTTTCTGTTGACAAAAGTTTATAGCAGAAGTTTTTTCCAGTTCTATTATTTCTTTGATTTCTGAGTTTTGAAGTAATGTACTATCCTCACTGACTTGCAGCATATTGATTTGTTTTTTGAATTCTTTGACTGCTTTGTTATTACTAGTGAATATTATTATCTCTGTAATAATAAGCTCAGAGTCAAGTTGTAAACACCTATCTATATTTTCTAAAGGGATTTCCCGATATTCCTTTATACAAAAAATAGAACCAAATTTCTGTTGATTTTCAAATGTTGTTTGAAATGTGTTAAAACCAAAAGCTACCTTTAAGTTTTGAACATGTTGCGACAGGTCGCTTTCACATATCGGGTAGTCTTTGTGTGTTAACGTAACAATATAATGAAGAAATTCCATCATTTCAGAATACATTTTACATTCACTAAACCTTAGGCCCAGCTTTTTAGCTCCGAAATGCTCCAAATCACTTTGAATTAAATCAGTTACCCTTTGTAATTCCCGATGGTTTTCTTGTAGAGACAGCTTATGCTGATTTTTTATTCTGCTAAGAAAAAATGAATTATTAGTATGCTCACCAAAATCGCTAAATAATACTATGATGTACAACTCGTTTATGTACTGCAGTTTACTATCAGTAAGTTTATTAAGCCACGTTGAATGTAGCTTATCAGAAAAGTCTCCAGTTTTATTCCATTTTAAGCTCAGTTTATTGCGCTTTCGGACAGTATGAATCCAAACAGTGAAATATAAGCTATTGATATTTTTTGATATGCTTTTTCTAATTTCAGTTCTAAGGTCGCTGTAGTTATCAGCAGAGGAATAATCTTCCAACTTGATTATTTTTAATAATTCTCCCTGTTTTGTTAGTATGGTTTCTTCATCATAATGACAAGCGTAAGGGATAAAGTCTAAATCAATGCTTTCTAGTAATGCTAAATTATTCTTTTTTTCAAGCTTAATGTTAATTGCTGGTATTTTTGGCTGCATACAACATCATGTGCGTTCAATAAATGTAGTGATACTTAATTTTTATCTTTTTCGTTATCAGGTTTTACTTTTGCAAAACTAAACTTCTCTTTCAAGTAGTCAGTTGCCTTTTCCGTGCTACCGAACATCATGACAAATACACCAAACATTATCATGAAAAAGATCAGACCCCTAAACAATATTGCAAGTATCACTGCAGCTATGCATAATCCTATGATTATCGAAGGACTAATATTTTCTAAGGTATCCTTAACTGAAAATGAAGAAATAAAATTCTTTACCGTTTCTTGTATATCCTTTAGTTCATTATCCACTGGAATCGCCTCGCCTGAGTATGATGTAAAAATGAAGCTTAATAGGGCTATAAAAACTAAAACTTTATTCAATTGAATGCACATCAACTAAATACCTTTTAAACACCGCCTGATTATAACAACTTTCATATCAACAGGCAAGAACTGAATTTGCCTGTTCACTACGAGTAACATATATTTAATTTTTACCGCTGTTTACTATCATAAATAAGAGGACTCAAATCGGTGGATGTTAATTTACTTGAAGGAGGGGTTAAATACCGTGTGACTGCTGCTGCTATAGCAAACACTACAGACATAACCAACAATTCTGCCCCTACTATCCCCAAAGTTACTACTCCTGCAACAAGACATCCTACTGAAAGAGCACAACATGTTGCCAGTGCAGTGCGAAAATTTCTGTTATTTGGTTGTTTTGTAGGCTCTGAGTTTTCATTTTCTCGCTTCTTTGGCTTTTCTTCTGGATTCTGCTTTGGTGGTTGCGGTTGATCCTCATTTCTTTTTTGTGGATTACCATTACCGATTGGATTTGCTTGGTCATCTGAGTTTTCATTTTCTTGCGTATTTTGCTTTTTTTTTGCAGGCTGCTCCTGTTGCGTTTGATTATCAATTTCTTCTCTTTGTATATCATCATCTTCTTCAACCGAGCTTAATGTTGTGCTTATACTACACCTTCTGCTACTTACTGGTGATGATGGTGGGCTTTTCTTATTCAGCGCGGGTAAATTTGCTCTACTACCTTGATCTCCATTGAGTTTGGAAGTTTCTGTAGATTTTTCTAACTCTTTTTTACCATTTATTTTTAAATTTTCAGGGCCTTGATTTCGAATAGTACTATTAGGATGATTTTTATCATTTCCCTTGTTAGTAATCCCTAAAATTATTCCTACTATTCTCCCTTTTATTGTTTGTGGTCTTTGTGGTTGTTCTATTTCACTGTTAAATACTGCAGGTACAGACAACTCTGTTGATTTTATTACTTCATCTTTCAACGCAGGAAGAAATTTGTTGATGTAATAATCATAATGTTTTTCTTGTCCTATCAGTGATTTTTCTAATTCACTTAATATATTAGGATCAGCCCCATCCTTGAAAAACCCTATACATTCTATGATAGTTCTATCTCCCTTTTGTGGGCTTGGGTAGTTATGCTTTTCTTTTGTTACCTTTTTGTATATAGCGTTGTACAATTGTTGGTTAATATTTGCTTTATCACTCTTATCAACTATGTTTTTTAAAAATTTTTTATTTTTTAAAGTACTTAGCATAACATTCCTCCACACATAACAAAATGTATAGATACCTCATCAGCATTAATTTTACATTAAAACTGGGCGATTGTTTCCCATTATGGACGATTACGGCGATTTGCTTGTTGGTTGATATTTGCTTTGCTAATGACTGAGTTTTCCACTTCCACAGATTTGTTTTCGATATAATTATTCGCTTGTTGAATTAACATATCTATCACTTCTTTTACGGGTCTTTCCCTATCAACCATGCCAACGCTTTGACCAGCCATTAAAGATCCCGTTTCAATATCTCCTTCAATCACCGCTCTTCTTAACGCTCCAGCCCAGAACTTTTCTATTTCAAGTTGCCCATCTTCTTTTGAAATCTGCCCTTTTTGGTACTTATCAATAACTTCTCTTTGGTGCTTCACAAAGTCATCACTCGCTTTATTGGCTATGGCTCTTACTGGAATTACAGGAAAATCAGCACTTATTTGTACAGAAGAAACCGTGTTACGTGCGGCTGATTTAATAAACACCTCCTTAAAATTTTTGTGGGCAATCGACTCATTTGTGCAGACGAATAATGTACCTATTTGACAGCCAATTGCTCCCATTTCTAGGTAATTCACTATCATTTCGCCCCTTCCTATTCCACCTGCAACAAACACTGGTGTTTGCTCATTTTTAAAGTAAGGTAATATCTCTTGTGCGAGAACAGAAGTGCTAACTGGACCTATATGCCCACCTGCTTCCATTCCTTCTATTATTAATGCATCCACCCCTATTTTTACTAACCTTTTTGCAAGGCTTAATGATGGTGCAAAACACATAACTTTAGTGCCCACATTCTTGATTTTTTCTATGCTAGGTTTTGTCTGTAACCCACCTGCAAGAACTATGTGGCTTACTTTTGCTTCAATACACACATCTATCAACTCACTCAAGTTTGGGTGCATAGTGATTAGATTGACGCCAAATGGCTTGTTAGTTAGTTTCTGTGTCTCTGTGATTTCTTTTTTCAGCAATTCTGGAGACATAGCACCACACGCAATTACACCAAAACCACCAGCGTTTGAGATTGCTGAGACCAAGCTTCTTTCTGAAACCCAGCTCATAGCACCACCCATTATTGCAAACTCACTACCAAGAAAATCCGTTCCTTTTTTCCAGAGATTACTCAACATATAATCTATATAATGCGTTTAAAAATGTTTTGCTTATCTATCAATGTGTGTTTTAAAGCAGCAAGTATATGCAAGACTATAAAGAATACTATAAAGTATGCAAGTATTGAATGTAGCCCATTGGCAGCGCTCGCTAGCTCTTTGTTTTTACTAATCAACAAAGGGATATGAAAAAAATATTTGATCCCCCTACCAGAGGCAGAGGACATGACATAACCAGATAACGGTACCAGTATCATTAAAGCATATAAACCAAGATGCACTGTTTTGCTTATATTGATCTCAAATTGAGAAAAACTTGCTGGAAGTGGCGGAATGCAAGTAGAGGCGCGAAAAAGTATGCGTATTACGACCAACCCAAAAACAGTGACTCCGCAAGCCTTATGAATAGTGTACATGCTGAATTTAAACTCATTGCTAACTGGCAAGCTTTTCATATAAAACCCAGAGCAGAGCATACCGATAATAAAAACAGCCATTAGCCAATGAATAATCCTTAAACCTAAGCTATATTTATTGTCTTCCATTTTGATTACTCTAAAGTATTATTTATATAATAGAGGAATTATTTTTCAATCAAAATTTATTAAAGCAACTTAGGTGTGACAACAATACAGCTATAGGCGTCATCCAACAGAAACAAAAAAACTACTTGACAACCTTTGCCGACTTCAGTATCATAATACTGAGGATATTTCTGACTCAAAACTTGTTTTTGATCTACAGGCTCAATGACAAAATTCAGTAAAGAACTCAGGGTATTTTTTGGCTGATTGTATCAAATTGTAGCGGCTCCATGTCTTTTTCATTTTTTCTACATTAATCCAAATCACGCTTAAACTAAGCGTCAGTAAATTATTATAGTGCCAATTTAAAGAGTCAAAACTCGCCACTCGGGATTTCTTTGCCTTTTTTTCGCTTGGTAAATTTTTAAAATATTTATGACCAAAGTAGTATCCTGTGTCCCAGTGTCAGCTACTTGGATGACAGGAATGGGAAATGCTTAGATGACATCATAGGGACTGAGGCACAGCTGTACGAACATTGCAATTAGCAGGTAATTTGCGGGTTTCATCCCAGTGCTCCGACACTGGGACACAGCCTTTCCATAATCATCAAAAACGTCGTATTTTATCATAAAACAGCTACTTTTATACTCACCAACTTAATAAAATTCCTGGATGCCAGTGTCAGCTACTTGGATGACACCCTAGTGGTAGGCTCAAATCACAATGTTCGTACAGTTGTGGAACTGAGGTGACAAGAAAAGGCTACTTGAAGATACCCTTGAGCTTTAATATACTACAGGATTTTTAGCTCTTGCAGCAATGTTAAAAAATAATGTTCCGTGCCTACGTTCAAAGGCAAAATATTTTTTGGCTAAGCTGATGTAGCCGAATTTTTTCCAAAGATGGTTGATTTAAAAAAAGATATTGAAGTTATAGAGTAAACAATTGAGGAAATTCCATGGATTTGTGCCTTAATTGGCATTCACACGTTATTAACATAACTAATTTATAAAAGCAGATATTGTAGAGAAAGAAACACGTTATGGTAGAACAAGAAAATTCTAAAAAGAATATAACTTATAAATTAGTCGATGATAAAGGTGAGTTAACAGAGGAAGATAAAGAAAAGGTTCTTAAGCTAGTGGGCAAAATAAAAGCAGAAAAAGGTATTGCTGAAAAATTCAAGAAATCTAGTTATAACACACGAAAAATTTTAACAACAAAAATAGTTCGCGAACACGAAGGTAGAAAAGAAACGGTTACACCACTACATCATGCTATGCTGCACAGCAATGAAAAAGCTATAAATGATATTTTTGAAAAAGCCAAAGAACACCAGCTTTTTGAGCAAGTTTCTAAAGAACTAATGACCTCAGAGCATTTAGGTAGCCAAGGGGAGCTGATACGTACTTTTAGTGCTGTTGAATATAAGGATGGTGTAGTGAGCACACGCGCTTTAAAAGCCGAATTTATCACACAAGATACCCTGCCCACTACTCCTGCAATAGAAACTGATACACCAACTTGTGAAAATAGCAAAGATTCTGATAATGCTGAAGCTACTAACAAAAAAAAATGAAAAAGATAGTACCACTACTTCAACAGAAACTGTTACGCAAGGGCTAAGTGCTTCTAACAACACAGATAAAATCAATACTTTGCCTTTCACTGAGAAAGAAAATCAAACAAAACCGTATTCCCATAGTGAGCCTAAAAAAGAAAACGTTGTAAACGAAGGAGAAAAATCATCAACAAAAACAACGCAGCAAAGACGAGCAATCATAGCTGGTGGTGCTGGTACAGCGTTATTAGTAAGTAGTATTGCATCTTATGCTTTGAAGATGCACATCATAGCGGTGGTTGGAGGGGTTGTTGGGCTAGCATGCATGAGTTTTGCATTGTATAATGTTTTAAAGCCTAGTACCAAACTTGAGAAAGTGAAAGATGTGGAGTGTTCCCGAAAGTTACCAGAGGTTGCCTTATAAGCATGGGTATTACTCTTCTTTTTTATTACCTTCAGGCTTTTCTTGGTCAACCATTTCTTTGCCAATCTCTTTTATTTTTAGTATCAAAGACTCCGGTATATATACATCAACTATATCTTCTACTGTTGAAAATAAAGCCTGGTAAGAGTGCGAATTTATTATCCAATTAGGCAATATATCTTCAGCTTCTATTTTAGACTGTTCCTCTTTTTTGTCATACGCCATACAGCAATATAAGTGCACGGCAAAGAATAGTACATAAGAAAGCAATATTCCTCTGAGCGCTCCGACAAGGATTCCAGTAACTCTATCGATTAACCCCAACCTTATGGGTGACAATATGTACATCAGCCAGTTGTTTACTATCATAAATATAAGGTTGAGTATAATAAATACAGAAATTGTAGAAAGTATGTTTTGCGTAGCTTTAGAATCAAAGTATTTGTTATAGTTTATAGCGAGGAAATCATAATGATTAGCTGTCAGAAAAACCGACAAAAACAAAAACATTAACGCGCATAATTCTTTTATAAAACCTCTAGTTACGGAGATTATTACGCATACGACAATAATGAAAATAATTAGACAGTCAAAAAGCATACTACATATTATATAGTTTTCAAGATATAATAATTGCAAACAACAAAATTGTAAAATTAATTGTATCTATGCTGCATCAACTGGTCTAAATATCTAGCGATCATGTCGACTTCTAAATTTAGATAATCATCCACTTTGTTATACTGAAAAGTTGTGTTTTGCCATGTGTAGGGAATAATATTAACAACAAATTCTTGGCTGGTAACTGAATTTACTGTGAGAGAAACTCCATCTAGCGTCACAGATCCCTTTTTTGCAACAAATTTAATTAACTCTTGTGACCACGACAGCTTGATTTCATGAGAATCCAAATTTTGCTTGATTGCAAGAATTTGTACTGTCTTATCTACATGACCCTGGACTAGGTGGCCATCGATTCTATCACTCAGTCTCATTGCTTGTTCTAGGTTTATTTTCTTTCCTACTTTCCAATTATTTAGGTTAGTAACCTTCATGGTTTCTTGAGACACTTGAACTGTGAATATATCGTTAATTATGTCAACGACAGTTAAACACACACCAGAGCAAGCTATTGAATCTCCTTTACCTATGAAAGATAAATTTTGTGCCTTAATATGGAAGATTTGATCGTAGTTAGAGCAAGCCTTGGTGTCAATTATAGTTCCAATATCTGTAATAATTCCCTTAAACATACAGTAAAATAAATAATGTTATCACAAAAAATCTTTTAAAATAGCTATCCATTAAGTGGGAGCAAGAGGCTTGTTTTTACCTACCTGCTCAATAGATTCTACCGAATATTTAGAATATATAAAATAAGCCAAACTAAAAACACATAATGTGGCTAGTATTGGTAACCATATGTTCAATGCCAACCCAACACTTTCTCTTTTCTCTGGGGGCACTAATCCATTTAAAATTGACACTTTCTCTAGCGGCAAGTGCTACAGGCAGAGTGCTGATATAGAGGATGCTATCAACAATAGACAAAAGTAAGTCTCTTTCGAAGAAAACACGATTTTTAACAACGGTTTGAAAGCAGTATTAGTAGCTGGTGGAGTTGTACTTGTTACTGGTGAAGGGCTTGTGGTTTTATTTGGTAAAGGATTTCACTTTCATGAGAAACGTTTTCAGGCTGTGGAGAAGGTTGTTGTATGGGAATACCTGAAACTAATTTGAGTAATTGCTCTTTTTTTCTATACACCTGCCTTTGTAAATATTCTTTACCTAAAAGTGAGTTATTAGAAGGTTGTGGCCTTTCGAGTATCTGTAACACTTCTAATACTTCGCCTGGATCTAATATTTCATGTAATTGCTTATCTTGAAAATAAACAATATTGAACACTTAGTTGAAAATATTGCGAAATGTTTCTGGATCCTGATTTTTGTATCCATTTATTACTTCAATAAATATTTTATCGAGTTTTTCCCCTTGTGCTCAGCTTGATTATCTATCACAGCTACTCTGGCATCATTTTGTGCTTGTCTTACGGCTAATTGTTTTTCTTCTTCTGATAGTGTTTTAGTTTGCTTTTTTGATTTCTTTCTTCTATTAGCCTTAAAACAATCTGTATGTGACTTGGTTTCACCTATATCGGAGAGCTTTGTGGTTTCATCTGTTTCTCCCTCATTTTTTTGTATTACCTCATTTGGTTCTGTCTCTTTGGGTATTTGGTAAGCTAAAGCCCTCTGTTTTCGTGACAGCTTTGGTGGCTGTTGAAAGAAGAATTGTACTGTACTAAAAAAGTTGAGTAGGCGAAAAGGCTTAAACCAAGTAAAATTGTCGTACATTGCAGAAACAACTACTGGTGCACGTGTAACTTGCTTCCTGCTATTCGTCACATTGCAGCCAAACGAGACCCTAATTGGTACGATTTGTTTATCTTGTATGTTCTCTTCTTGAACTGTATTCCGTTCTTTTCTGCTTTTAGTTTTTTCTGCTTGTGTCGTATCCTGACTTTGTTTCTCACCTTTGGTCTCTTCCGCGCATTTTAGCTTCTCATTTAGGAATAACTTAATCTTGTGCAAATTACCTAGGTCAATGTCTTTGATATTTGCTTGCAGTTTAATTGTGATTCCTTCCAGGAGGATTTGAAGAGGAGCATTACTTATAAATTCTTCTACAGTTTTGAAATTATTAACTTCGCCATGGCTGTTATATAATTCCTCACTTTCTTTCGATACTTCTATGTTGACTGTGAAATTTTTCTCCTGAGAAAGGCAGGTTTTAAAAAAATCAATTAAAGGTTTTATTTGAAGAGGTCTCGTATTAGAGGTGTCTTTACCTGTTGCTGTCAACAGTCTTAGCTTAAACGAGAATTCTTGCACATTGTTTTTAGTGCTTCTCGAGCGAATGGTGCTGACCTCCACCGATTCATTAGAAAATGCTTTACTTATGTCCTTAGATCTCTTATTAAAGAACCTAGGTAAATCCTCTGTTTTATACTCCTTCTCAGTTCCAGTGTCGCCGTTGTGCATATTCTCGTTTATTAACTTCTTAATATAAAATTAAATAAAAAGTATAATTAGTCAATAAATTAATAGTTAAAATAGGACAATTTTTCAGATTGTTGATGATATTGAAGATTTTACTATAATAAAAGTTTAAGCTAGCGTTTCTGAGATGAATAAAGAGCTATTGAATGAAATACCTTCGCTTGAGGATAAAGCAGTTTCTGAAATTGAGGGTGCTTCTTCTTTGCAAGATTTAGAAAAAGTCAGGCTATCATATTTGGGAAAAAAAGGTGTAATTAAAATTTATTTTGATGACTTAAAAAAGATAGAAGACGCAGAAAAAAAACGTGATTTGGGCGCAGTTATTAACGTTTTACGTAATAAGCTGGTCCAGCTTATAACAAACAAGGAAACCATATTAAAAGCCGAAGAAATCAACTTTAAATTACAAAACGAGGCTGTTGATATCACATTGCCAGTTAGGCCAGAAAAAATTGGCAGGATTCATCCATTGAGTAAGGTTATAAGTGAGGTAAAACTCATTTTTGCACATATGGGTTTCAAAGCAGTCGATGGTCCTGACATTGAAGATGAGTTTCATGTGTTTGATGCGCTAAATACCCCAAATCATCATCCTGCACGGGAGGAGCAAGATACCTTCTACTTAAAGAATAAAATAAACAACAAAAGAATGGTGTTGCGCACTCATACCTCATCTGTGCAGATTAGAACCATGGAAAAGGCAAAAACTTTCCCAATTAAAATAGTGGCCGCAGGTAGGGTATACAGAAATGATTTTGATGCAACTCACACTCCTATGTTTCACCAGATAGAGGGGTTATATGTCAATGAGAATATCAATATGGGCCAGTTAAAATTTACCATTCATCATTTCCTCAATAAGTTTTTTGGAGATAAGGGATTAAAGATACGTTTTCGTAATAGTTTCTTCCCTTTTACTGAGCCTTCTGCAGAAGTGGATATAAGTTATGATGGTAGTAAATGGATAGAAGTACTTGGATGCGGTATGGTGCATCCAAATGTCTTTCAAAATGTTGGAATAGACCATGCTAAATACAATGGCTTTGCGTTTGGCATTGGCATAGAAAGACTTGCGATGCTGAAATATAAAATTGGTGACCTAAGGAACTTTTATGATAACAAGGTCAGCTGGCTCAACCAATATGGTTTTCACTTTTCATCTTTAAGATAAGGTGACAAATAAAGCTTACACATTTATTATACTTGCTGCTGGGCATGGCAAACGAATGAATTCGGGCTTACCCAAAGTCCTACACAAAATAGGCAATTTCTCTATGCTTGAGCATGTCATTTACAATGTAAAACAGCTAAGTCCAGAAAATATAGCTGTTGTAGTCGATTTGTCTTTAATTGAGCAGTTGCAGTGCTTTTAGCATATACAATTGATTACACAAAAGTCAACGCTTGGGACAGGAGATGCAGTTAAAACTGCGATGAGAAACCTGACAAAATTGCCAGATTCGAGCATAGTTGTTGTGTAGTATGGAGATACCCCATTCATAAAAAGCAGCACGATAACTAAAATGGTTAGCTCTTTAGAAGGCAAGGGACTAATTTGCCTAGGTTTTAGGGCAAGCAATAAAGAATATGGTAGGTTAGTTATTGAGGATGGTTCCCCAAGAGAAATCGTAGAAGCACAAAATGGTGAAAATAATGATTAGGAATTTCTTGCTAATGCTGCGATAATGGTTGCATATGCAAAGAATTTACGTGAATTGGTGGGGAAGATAGAGTGTAATAAGTTGACACAAGAGTATTATTTAACTGATATAGTCTCCATTGCCGCGAAGAGCAATTTAAATGTTGGTTACGTTATTACTGACGAAGAAGAAGCAATTGGAATAAATAACAGAAATGACCTTGCAAAAGCTGAGCTTTACTTCCAAGAGAATAAAAGAAGATTTTTTACCAACTTCGGAGTAATGCTTGTAGCTCCAGAGACTGTTTTCTTCTCTCTTGATACACAAATTGGTATGGATTCGATTATTTACCCACACGGGTTTTTCGGTCCTGGAATAAAAGTGGGATCTAATGTTAGAATCGGTCCGTTTGCCAAGTGTGAAGGCACAACAATTGGTGACAGCGCAATCGTGGGAAACTTTGTTGAAGCAAAAGCAAGTGATATAGGCATGGATACTAAAATAAAGCACTTAAGTTATATAGGAAACACTAAAGTAGGCCAGGGAAGTAACATAGGTGCAGGTACTGTTGTGTGTAATTATGATGGAAAAAAGAAACACAAAACAAATATTGGAAGCAATTGCTTTATTGGTGCCAATAGTTCGTTGATTGCGCCGCTTAATATCCACGACGACTCTGTAATCGCAGCAGGTAGTGTTATAGTGGAAGATGTACCAAAGGAAAGCCTTGCAATTGCAAGAGAAAGGCAAGTGATTAAGAAAATAAAGTAGTCCTTTATTGCTGAAAAGTTTAGAAGTGGAATATTCATAAGATGTATGGTTCCAGAGATATCAACTATGTTTTTAAAAATTTTTTGTTTGTGTAATTTTGCAACACTTTGCCCAAGTATATAGGCAACAAAAGTCCGTTTGTCATGAAAATAAGATTTTATATCAAACAACTATTACACCAATTTCTGCTTGAATTAATGTGAATAAGTACCTTTAATCTGTGTGGGCGCACAGTTATACTAACCAGAATCCTGGATAAAGTCTAGGTAAATTATTGAAAATTGCGGTTTTAATCAAGTCTAATCGAATTTAAAAATGGCAATTTACTGTTCTCAACTTGCCCATACATCTAAGGATGGCTAACTTTTGTTAGACGATGTTCAATGTTATTCTTTTCACAAACCCTATCAAATATGTGTTGAAAAGCGTTCTTATGGCGCTTTTGGTTGGTAAATTGTATGCCGTTATTTGTCAAAATGATGTGGATTTTATATGGTAAAATTCTTACGTAAAAACTCAGCAGCTATGGGTTTTGCAGCACTTTTATGTAACTCAACAATTTGGATGTTCTATCTATTGCAACAAACAAATACAACTTTCCTTCTTCTGTTCTGACTTCTGCGATATCAATATGGGAATAGCCTATAGGATATATAATTTATTTAACTACATATGAAAATTTTAGTTTGATTAAAACGGATAAAAGCTGTATTACTGTTTAATATAACTGAGAAATGAAATGATCCCGTAGCTCAGCCGGTAGAGCAACTGACTTTTAATCAGTGGGTCGCGCGTTCGATTCGCGCCGGGATCACTAGTCGTGTTTTACGAACTTCTCTCTATAGTAATTTACCACAGCATAAAATCCCCCACACTAGCCTGTTTTGAACACCTACAGGTACGACCTTTTTGTCTAATTATTTGCCCAAAAATTCCTATTTCTTTCCATAATTCGTTAATTTTTTGCTATTTTTCTCAAAAAGGTGGGTACTTTTTTGCTATTTTGAGAAAGGTAAACAAGTCAATAAATGAATTTTTCGCGACGCTAAAGATGACCTGTTTTCTTCAGAACATAAGTCAATCTAATTAAATCCAATATTAAATATGAAAAAAATGAATTTTCGTCATCCTGCTGCTTAGATGTTGTCCAGAAACTAGTAAATTCAAGCATATTCCTTCTTTAACATAATCCTACTAATAGCTAGGTATATGAAATTCTCAGTGGATGTTGTGAGTCTCCTTCGATAGCCTCCTATTCCTATTAATCCAAGCAAAAGTCCTTTCTACAACCCATCTTGTATGATACTCTGAAGTGTTTTTCTATTCTTGCCACATTCCCTTTCGCTTAGGTCTGTTGGATACTTTTTTCTCATCTTTACCACGTACTAAAATTTCAGATATTATAGCCTTTTACTAGTTTCCGGACAACCTCTTAGAGCATCTTGTATACCTAATTTTACCACTCCGCTGAACGGGCACAAATTACAAACAAAAAATTTTAAAAAAACATAGTTGATCTCATCCACCAACACGTAGCGGAACGACGAATTGTTGGTAGACATACTGTAATTGCAATTACAGTATGTCTATTGTTTCCACTTTATTGTGCAGTTATTGGAGATAGTCTCTAATCTTCTTCAAATCTTCCCAAGCTAAACGTTTTTGTGCTGGCTGGCGAAGTAGGTAAGCTGGGTGAAATATAGCAGCTGTGGTAATTGAATGAGACAAATATTGGTTAGTATACGTATGAAATCTGCCACGCAGGGTTGATATAGTTTTTGTGTTATCAAGTAGGTTATAACACGCGATTCCCCCGGCCAGAATTAAAATCTGCGGTGAAACTAGTGCAATATGTTTTTCGACGAATGGCCTGCACATATCAAGTTCTAGGTCAGTTGGTTTTCTGTTACCAGGTGGACGCCAAAATACGGTATTGCTTATGTAAACTTTGGTGCGATCAAGATTAATTGCACCAAGCATTTTATCAAGCAACATCCCGCTTGCACCACAAAATGGTATGCCTTGCAGGTCTTCATTTGTTCCTGGAGCTTCACCAACGAGCATAATTTTCGCATTTGGATTACCGTCGGAAAAAACAGTATTGGTTGCAGTTTTCTTTATTTCACAACCTTCAAATGATAGAACTGCACTTCTTAGCTCATCCACATTACTGCATTTACTTGCAAGTTTCCTTGCTTCAATTATCCAGTCACTTGGAAACATGGATTGTTGCTCTTTTCCACCTTTAGTGTCATTCCAGCGCGTGACGCTGGAATCTGCATCTTTCCCAGTGTTGGCTACTTGGATAACAGAAGGCTGCACATTCTCTTTGCTCCCCAGCTCTTTTTCTTCCTCACCTTCTGTTAGCGTGCAATCAACACCCACTTCATGGTAAAATTTTAATAATTCTAAATCCTCATCGCTCATAGTGCCTCTTGATCTTTTGTGCTTTTTTTATGGCGATATCATACTTCAATTTAGACAAATGTCTAATATATAATATACCATTTAAGTGATCTAGCTCATGCTGAATACATCTTGCAAGCCAACCACTGGCTTTTAGCGTCCGTTCTTCATTATTTAAGTCTCTATATTTTGCAGTTAAATATTTTGGGCGCTTAATTTCGTGACTTTGTTCTTGGACTGAAAGACATCCTTCCTTGAAAATTGTTTGTTCATCAGATAATTCCGTAATTTCAGGATTAATCATGCAAAATTTGCCATTCGATTTATATCCTGCTGGCCCGCCTTCAATGTTCTCTAGCTGAACATCCATAACAAAAATTCTCTTTAGTACTCCAACTTGCACTGCAGCAAGGCCAAGACCATCTGCATCGTACATAGTTTCGAACATGTCGTTTGCTAATTCTTTAATTTCATCGTTTATAGCTGTTACTTCACTGGCACGTGTAGTTAACCTTTCATCAGGGGCAATTGCAATTGGTAATTTAGACATAAAATTATAATTCTATGTTTTATTTTTTCTTTTGTCCAGTGTTTGGGGTATATTAAAATGTTGCTGTATTTTTATAATAGAATATAAACTATTAAAGAAAGCTACAATTTAAATTGAATTGTGTCATAAGGTCAACTGATGTACTCTGCAGTAATAGTAAAGCCAAAGAGAAGCGTTTTTGCTGTTTTAGACATAGGTACAACAAAGATTATCTATCTAATCGTCGAGGTCAGTGGCAATTTCAGTTATAAAATAACAGGAACAGGTTATAAGATTGCAGAAGGTATAAATGGTGGATCAATAACCGACGTAAAGCATGCAAATTACTCTATTTCATCAACTATAGGTCTGGCTGAGCAAGTATCGGAGGAGACTATAGATCAGATATATATTAATATTGCTGGGTGTGGAATTTCATCTTTCAACATGCACAATGAAATTATTGCAGCTAATCATGAAATCTCTGACCGGGACATAAAACGTGTAGTCTTCCAAACGTTTGAGAAATATATTGAGGAAAATGTTATCATTCACAATATACCGCTAAAATATCACTTAGATGACATGACCGACATAAAGGAAGTTAGTGGATTGTATGGAAAAAGATTATCTGCTGACGTTAATGTTGTTACTGCTTCTCGTCCGGCGCTTACCAATATTGAAAACTGCGTAACCAATAACAGTGGGCTAAGTATGGCCGGCTGTATTGCCTCTTCATATTCTGCAGGTCTTGCTTGCCTAAGTGAAGATGAGAAAGAACTCGGAACTGCCATTGTTGACATAGGAGGTGGGTGCGCTGCAATTGGAATTTTTAAAAGGGGGAAACTTATATATGCAGACAGCATTCCAATTGGTGGCATTCATATCACTCGAGATATTGCTTATGGGCTATGTACGAGTATAGAACATGCAGAGCGCATAAAAATACTATATGGTAATACTATTGTGACTTCAATAGATGAAAACGAGTATATCACAGTGCAAAATAATGAAAGTGATGAACCGACCCAAGTGCTCAAGTCTGAGCTTGTTGACATTATAAGACCGAGAATCGAAGAAATACTTGAACTAGTAAAAGAGCAATTTCGGGAGCAAAAAGACACGATTAATAAAGTAGTCATCACAGGCGGAACCAGTCAGCTCACAAGCATGAAAGAGATTGCAAGCTATATATTCAATAAGCAAGTCCGTATTGGGTGTCCTAAGTCGTGTAGTGGCCTTGATGGCGAATACGATAAAAATCCTGTATTTTCTGCTGCAATAGGTTCTATAAAACTAATAGTTGATACTTTTTATAAAAATAGTCCAGGAATGCTCGGCCAGGATGGTAAAATAAGTAAATTGTATCACTGGGTTAAATCGAAAGTTACAGTCTAGATTCCTGTTTTCTCTTATCATGCAAGCGTCACGCGCACAACTGTATGAGCATTGCAATTAGCAGGTAATTTGCGGGTGTCATTCAAGTAGCCTTTCTTATCATCCCAGTACTTGATACTGAGATCTAGTTTCCATAAAATGGTGTATTTTAACATAACGTTTATACTCACTAACCTAATAAAATTCCTAGATTCAAGCGTCACGCGCTGGAATGACAACATTTGTTGTAAAAATGAATGTTCGTTCATGAATTGCAACTAGCTATAAACATTAAAAATTTTACTAAATGGAGAAAAAGGCAAAAAAATCCCGAGTGGCGAGTTTTGACTCTATAATACTGTAAATTGGCGCTATAATAATTTACTGACGCTTAGTTCAAGCGCGATTTGGCTGAATGTAGAAAAATGAAAAAGACGTACAGCCGCTATAATTTGATATAACATACCGAAAAATACCCTGAGTTTTTTACTGAATTTTGTCATTGAGCCTGTGGATAAAAAACAAGTTTTGAGTCAAAAATACCCTTAGTGTTATAATAATGAAATCGGCAAAAGTTGTAAAGTAGTTTTTTTTAGTTCCGTTTCTTAGTTGGTACGCGCCATGCTTTTAAGCAGAGATAAAAGCACAATTATCACGAACAACATTCCACCAACAACTGATACAGCTCCACCCATAATGAAACAGATGCGCGCTAGCACCGACGAAATGCTTGGTAAATCCGCAACTTTCCTTAAAGCTCCATACCCACCAAGCCATACAAGGCCAGTAATATGGAGAAAATGTCCCAAACTGTATGAGTAAATCTGTAATCTTACTACAGAGCTTTTTATCTCTTTACAACCTAGTTTTGGCAACAGCCAGTAGACAAAATTCATAAAAGCTATAGTGATACCAACCACAGAACCATGGTAATGAGCAGGAATTGTGACATTTCCCTCAATAGTCAGCACTCCAAGCATGTCTCCATAGATAAATAATACAAATGAATGGAGCAAATAATTGCCCTTCTCATCAAGTAAGGTTTTTATGTTGCGATACACGAGCATTATTAAGAAACACGGCAAAACTGCTCCAGCAATTCTCATATGCCAAGTAAAAAACTGTATCAATTCAGCACTATCCACCGAATAAACAAAATATGTAAACGGCGCGCCTACAGCCAAGATTGTGTTGATAAATAGCGCTAAAATGGTAATTTTATTGTTTAAAGCTAGATTGGCGCTGGAACTTAGTATTATCAAATAAACTAAAAACATTCCTTGAGCAAATGCAAATTGCAATAAATGTCCGCCTCCCCAGAAGAGATATTCGTAAAATAAACTCTTGTCTGAGTGATACAGACCTGGAGGCATATTTTTATGTGCTAGAACAAAGCAAAGAAATGATGATACAAGTATAATAACTAGTCCAATTTGCCCAACGGAAAGGTAGGAAGCTTGTTTATTTGACATGTAGATGAGGGCTGCATTTACCAATATGCTGGTAATAAACAAACCGAGCCCAAACAAAAATAATTTGTTTTGTAATACGGGGATATAGTTACTTTTGATCACTTCAGTGTTTGGGACAAATGCTGATATGAACATCAGCAGCATGGAAAGGGTTGATAGAATCCATAAAAAGTTGAGCCAATTATTGGTGTTTTGTAGATTTATGATAAAGAGCAGGGATATTATAGAGCACATCCACACCAAAATTGACAAGTTCACGTGTATCACCAGCGCATTGTCAAAAATATATTGTGCAGAAGGAATGAGAGAGGAAATAAAAGGCAATCGTAGAAAAATAACAATTATTGACAGCAACCCAGAACAAGCAAGAGCACACACTGCTAAGAATATCCATTGCATGCAAAGTGGAGCGTTATTTTGTATGTTGAGCACGGTTATTTCCCTTTTTTATTTTTGATTGCTGTAATACAAGGTAGCACAAGTTTTTCAAATTGGTTAGCATTTCCGTGCATAGTTCAAATGAATGACATCACAACAATATCTTTCATCCTGAAAATGCCGCGTCCATTTCCGTTTCATATTACAATAGTATTCCTGACAGCATTAGTCTGGGCTGTTGATGTTTCCTTTAGTCCATACTTGATAAAAATTATTATAGATCGTGCTTCAACATCAGCTGCAGATAATCTTTTTTATAATATAGCAACTCCTGCCATATTTTATGTACTGATATTACTTTTACTTGAGTGCATTACCAGGCTATATAACTATTTTTTTGAAATTAAAATGATTACCAATCTCCAAAAAACATTGTTGAATCAAGTATTTCTATATTATTAAATCAAGATAATAGCTACTACCAAAACAACTTCTCTGGCAGTCTTGCCAACAAGGTTAATGATTTAATAAATTATATTCCAGATATCATGCAAATTATGGCTGACAGAGTCATGGGTCGTGCATTAGCGCTTAGTATCGCAGTTTACTTTTTATGGCAAGTGAATATCAGCTTTGCTTTATTGATGTTAACTTGGTCTGCATTATTTGTTCTGTCTTCCCTCTTACTTGCAGGAAAGATAACGCATCTTGCAGATGCGTGGTCAGAGCTTGGTTCAAGCATTACTGGTAAAATGGTGGATATATTCTCAAATATCATGTCTGTAAGGTTGTTTGCGAGTAAGTACCAGGAAAAATTATCTTTGCTAGCTACTCATAGTGAAGCTGTTAAAGCAGAGCAAAGACTTCAGTGGCTGTGTACGTGGATTTTTACTTTCTATGGTTTCTTATTTTTAATCATGCAAATACTTAATTTATACTTCCTAATTAAAGGAAGGGGGCAAGGGTCAATTACTACTGGAGATTTTGCTTTTGTTATGACTGTTAATATAGCAATAGCTAATTTTCTTTGGATGATAGCCAAGGACTTCTCACAATTTTATAAATCATTGGGAAGGATTACTCAGGCTTTGAGGACAATTACTGCGGTCCCTGGAATTCAAGACCGGCCAGATGCTGTAGATCTGGTTGTTAAAAAAGGTGAGATTACTTTTGATAAGGTTCATTTTCATTATAAAGATGCAAAATCAATATTTGAAGACAAGTCCATAGTGATTGAATCTGGTCAAAAAGTAGGGCTTGTTGGTTACTCAGGTGGTGGCAAGTCAGCATTTGTTAATTTAATTCTTCGCCTTTACGATGTAAAATCTGGAAAGATTTCAATTGACGGACAAGATATTCGCAATGTAACCCAGGATTCTTTGCACAGAAACATTGGAATAATTCCACAAGATCCATCGCTTTTTCATAGAACTCTGATGGAAAATATTCGCTATGGCAAAGCAGATGCTAGTGATGATGAAGTGATAGAGGCTGCCAACGTGCGCATGCCCATGAATTTATTTCAAAATTACCACAGGGTTATGAGTCACTCGTTGGCAAAAGAGGTATAAAACTTTCAGGTGGGCAGAGGCAGCGTATTGCAATTGCAAGAGCTATTTTTAAAAACGCTCCTATATTAATTTTGGATGAAGCAACTTTACAACTTGATTCTGTAACTGAAAGTGATATTCAAAAGTCCCTATGGGAGTTGATGCAAGGCAAAACTACAATATTGATAGCTCATCGCCTATCTACGCTTTTGCATATGGATCGCATTTTAGTGTTTGACAAGGGTGAGATTATAGAAGACGGCACGCACCAAGCATTGCTCGATAAAAATGGAATGTATAAGACTCTGTGTGATGCACAAGTTGGTGGGTTTTTTGCCAGAGGAAAGTGGAGGGGTATGCATCAAGAGATGCGTTGAAGAGCAAACGTAAGTATTTTTTGATCAACATATTCAGAGCTTAAAAATTTAGGCACAAAAAGATTGAATATTTGCAAGAAATTGTGTGTAGTTATTAATATCTTCTAATACCAAATCCCAATGGTAAGTTAAAAAGTTTTCCTGCGATTAGCGAATTTATTATGTGTCTTGTTTGATAACGAAAGTTGATATAAGCTTTATGCTTAAGAAATTTACCAAATGAGAAAAAAAGCAAAAGAAATCCCGTGGTAGAAGTTGCCCACTCTCTAATCCTGCAAATTGGCGTTTTTGATGTCTTAAACGACTTATAAGCGCGTTTCAGCTTATATAGGGAAAAACCTAGAAGTCTAGGTGAAATTAATAAAGACATGAGGTGCACATAGTGCAAAAAATTAAATATAAGACGCCAAACGTGATACTTTCGTCGTTTAATCTGTACAGATTGAAGCTAAATGAATAGCTCCAGTTCTATGGTAAGGATAACAGCGAAGGTTGTCAAGTGTTTTTTAGTTCCATGGCTTAGACAGCTATTTGGGCAATAAAACACATTTAATACTTTTAACTTCTATTCAGGGTAGTAAATATTTGGTCTTCATCAAAACTCATCTTAGGACGCCAAATAGGTCCATCTAAGTGCATATCAATATAAACTGGACTACTACGGCCTGGTGGAATGAAGAAAAATCTGGATAAAGAAACTAAAGTGAAGCTAGATAAGGTTAGATTAGAAGAAGTAGACCCTGACGCTTGATTAATTTGAAATTGTAAACTAGTTGAGCATATACCATTTTTAATGCTTGCTTTTCCGCTAACATTTTCAAAAAGTGTACTGCCATTATATATACCAACGTTAGTAAGCGTGGAAACTTCAGATTTATTCTTACTGCTTAGTAAATTAGTAATGAACGAATTAAAATCCACGTTAGTAAATTCTATTCCTCGTGTTTGCAAATTAATTTCCCCTGACGAATTATTAGCCCAATCATGAAAGCTCTTTCCTTGAGCTTTAATTGCGCCATTTAAGCTTATCTGACCATTTACATTATTAATTCCTATAACCTTGCCAACCCTTTCAGTGTCCAAATTTGCTGTGAAAAATTTTATATACATTGAATTTGGCCTTAGATAACCCTGAAAAGATACTTGTCCATGCCCTAGTGCATAGTCCACTTTTTTAACAGTAATGATGTTATTTATCATTACTGCATTCAAATTAAAGTCCTTCAAAATATCCTGCTCAGCCTTAAGTTCTGCAACATTAATCTGCACATTTGCATCAAAGTCTTTTTTGTTGTCTAAAAAATCAAGATGTTTTGCTGACCATTGAATCTGGTTTATCTTACTTTTTGAATCTCTTTTCACCTCTATTAAATTCGGTAATTTTAAGATACTGACATTAAGTTTTTTGCCCGTAAGGTTCACATCTAACAAAGGCTTGATGTATTTTTTGTCCACTAATATTTTTATGTCGCCGGTGATATCAAAATCTTCTCCTGATAGTTTTATCTTATCTGCAACTAGCTTACCATTTTCTATTTTCAACGAAAAACCCAACTCTTCAATTTTAGTATCATTTAACGTAAAATCACTAACGTTGGTTTCTATGCTTACATCATACTTCGAATTTTTTAACCATTTCATTTTAGATAAACTACTGAGTAATGAATAATCATATTTGTCCGCGTTAAGGTTATGTACACTGAATCTACCACCAATCACATTACGTTTTTTTGTGTGACTTACTTTAATTGATCCCTGCAAAAATTCTTTATCATTCAGCAATCTAATGTCTGGAATAGACAATATCCTGGGTGCAAGGTGTAATTTGAAACTTATTGTAAATTGATTTTTTTCGCTTTCTTTTATCCTTATAGAAGGGAAAAAGCATGAAATGAACGATTCGAAATTATCCCCTTTTACTAATAAACCACCATTAAATTCAGATAAGGCACCACTATTCGAGACTTTTCCTGATAGGTGAGATATGTTATTGGTTCCAGGAAATTGAAGTAGCGTATCAACTTTTACTTCGCCATCAGCGAATTTTAACATAGCGTGAAATTTATCCAATACTCTGTTTTGGTATTGAATATTTGAAACCTCCATATTAAAGTCTAGGCTCAAGTTTTTTGGCACAACATCTCTAAAACATTCTAAGAGATCTTTTATCTCCGTTGTTTTTCGTGAGTCATTTTGTATAGAATCCAAATCAACTTTACTGAAGATAATATTGACGTTAGTGTGATTATTTTTTCTATCATTTCGTATTGTACCGCTGGCTTGCATGCTTTTAGAATCGATTCTCAAATCAGTTGCTGCAAACTCATCTTCATTGAGGTTGATGTTAGACGATATCTCGATATTTTCACTAGGGATAGCATAAGCAAGAAAGCTGAGATTGATAATCTTTGCTAGATCATTTACAAAATCAGAACTGTTATTAATTGTCAGTGTTAGCTTGCCCTGGAGCCCTTCTTGATTTCTGTTGCCTGTAAATAGCAACTTTATAAAGTTTGATTCGATATTAATGTGTACATTCTTTTTTGTAATATCAACCTTTCCTAAAAAATCATAATTATTATCACCTACCTTTACTTCACCAAAGAATTGCCCATTTCTCTTAATAGCAATCTCTTTTATGTTAACAATATTGCTATAATCAACGAAGTTATTGCTTAAACTTACTTGGCTGTCTTTTATTATTATATCAACTTTACTGGCTTTTTCATTTGTAATATTAACAAAATTTTCTTTACTGCTTTTCATACCGAATAATGTAATTGACTTTGGTTGTAGCGAAAGCAAAAATAACGATAGAAGGGACGGTCTTACTTCAATTTTATTTATGCTAATCAAATCCGGTAATTTTTGCTCTCTATTGTTGTTGGACTGAATGTACACGTTATAAATAGTGAGGTTTGGAGTAATTAGTGAAGCTTTGACTTTTCCTCCAATGCGTACTTTAGCGTTGTATGTATTTTCTAATTTTTGCACAATATGTTCCTTGTAGCTATTCCAGTCCTTGAAAGTTGCGGCAATGTGCAAAAGGATTAATACCAAAGAGATTGATAATATTGTGTATATAGAAAATCTCATAGTTTTATATACTTAAAATCACCCATAAACATTAGATAAAGAGTACCAAAATAAACAACGACACTTAAAAATATTAGCGCTGCTAAATGGATGACACGAGCAAATATTTTATCGAGAAATAATCCTGCTGATAAGGAACTAGAAACATAAAGAACTACTGACATGACTAACGTTGCAATAAGAATTTTTACGATATTTAATAGTAATACTTGGCTAATCTTATACATTTTATTTATTGCTAGATAATTAATTAGCAGAATGGAATTTATCCAAGTGGAAATGGAAGTAGCGATAGCAATTCCTGTGTGCTGATATTTGTGCATTAACAAGAGGTTTAGCACCACGTTGATTTCAAGGCACATTAGTGAGAATATAGTTGGTATTTTAAAATTGCCCTTAGCAAAAAACGTGGGTAGCAATGCTTTATTTGTAATAAATGCAGGTAAAGAAAGAGAAAGCGCTATCAACGTAGGAGCAGTTTGTTGCACTGCATAGTGATCAAATTTACCGTAAGAAAAAAGCGTAAGTAAAATTATGTCGGGAATAATAATAAAGGCGGCAGTTGTTGGCATAGTTAATATTAATCCTACATTGAGAGCTTTGCTTTGTATTTTGGCTATATTTT
The DNA here is from genome assembly GCF_041154185.1 of Wolbachia endosymbiont of Tettigetta isshikii. NCBI lineage: Bacteria > Pseudomonadati > Pseudomonadota > Alphaproteobacteria > Rickettsiales > Anaplasmataceae > Wolbachia > Wolbachia endosymbiont of Tettigetta isshikii. The sequence continues at coordinate 50,165 of NZ_JBFTEN010000003.1, forward strand.
CAGTATCATTTATTTGTTTTGAAATTAAAGGAAGAAGCACTGTACCAATTGCAGTGCCGATTATTCCCTGTTGTAGTTGATTTAGTCTATCGGCATAATATATATAGGACACCGCATTTGGTATAAAACTCGTCATGATTGTGTCAATCCATAGGCTTATCTGAGTTACACAATTGTTGATAATTGCTGGTATTACACGCTTAAAAACAACTTTACTTCATTACTCAATTTTGTGCTAAAAAAATGCAGCCTTTAGTTTGTATGCACTAAACAGCATCAACAATAGTTGAAAAATCCCTCCAATCAGGACGGCTATGGAGAGATTGTGAGCCGGTGTTTTTATGTAAGGCACAAGTAAACTAACAATTAAACAGAGATTCAAAATGATCGGTGCAATGGCTGTTGAAGCAAAATGTTGCTTTACTTGCAGAATTTTCCCGATAAGTGATGCTATTGAAATAAAAATTATGTAAGGCATCATAATTCTTGATAAAGTCACAGTGAGGGTGAGTTTACTTTGGTCAAACCCAGGAGTGAATACTTGAATCATATAAGGAAAAAAGTCTGCATAATAAGGCAAAAAATCAATAAAACAATAAACGTGAGAGATATTACGCTACTTGCAAAGCTAAATGCCTTTTTACTATCGCGTGATTCTGCTGAATATAACGGTATAAAAGAGGTAGTGAACGCTCCATCTGCAAAAAACGCTCGAAATAGATTGGCAAAGCGAAACGAAGAAAAAAATACATCTGCAAGAGGGGTTGCACCGACAACCATGGCAATTAATATATCCCTTATTAGTCCTGAGATTCTTGAAATAGCCGTAAAAAACTAAATTTGAAAATACTTTTAAACATTCCTATTTACCACTACTCCAGATGATACTCAGTGTCAATAGACTCTTCGCATAGCAAACCAGCTTTTAGCATATGCGAAAAAACTACTTGACAACCTTCGCCGTTACCTTTATAATGATACTGAGGCTATTCATTTAACTTCCCAATCTGCAGATTAAAATGACAAAGGAAACTTTGTATTTGGCGTCTCATGTTTAAATTTTTGCACTATGTGCACCTCACGTCTTTTTAAAACTTCTGGTTTTTACCTATACAAGCTGAAATGCGCTTATAAGTCGTTTAAGACAGTATAGAACGTCAAATAGAACAAGGGAGAATTTGAGTACTAGCTACTCGGTGTTTCTTTTGCCTTTTTTCTGTTTAGTAAATTTTTAATATTTAAACTAAGGTCTGTTGTAGTTTAAAAGTCGCTAAATTGCAGCGTTTAAGACACAAAAACGCCAACACTGAAAATAAATACCGACCATGGCTTCTTTTGCTTTTTTTTTATTTGGTAAATTTCTTAATATTTATGACTAATGGTTAGTTGCAAGTGGAATCCGCGTGAGACCCGCAGAAGCATGGCGTAACTAGTAAATTGCTTTTTTTCTGCTTAGTTTTGGTTTGCAGGAAGTTTATCTTCAAATCTTTTGAGAATATTTCTTATTTTTGCTGCATCTTTGAACTCTAGATTTTCAGCATGTTTTAACATCTGCTTCTTTAAATTTTTTAAATCAACATTACTAATATTGATGTTTTCCTCAGCTACTACTTTATCTTGTAGGGTATTTGATATAGCCTTTATTATAGTTTTTGGTGTAATATTATGTAGTGTATTATATTCTTGTTGTTTCTTTCTTCTTTTTTCTGTTTCTTTCAACGCGCGGTCTAAAGAACCGGTCATTTTATCTGCATATAAAACTACCCTACCTTCGGCATTGCGTGCAGCACGACCTATCGTTTGAATGAGCGAAGTTTCTGATCGCAAAAATCCTTCCTTATCAGCATCCAAAATTGCAACCAATCCACATTCTGGAATATCAAGACCTTCCCGCAGTAAGTTAACACCAACTAGAACATCGATTTCTTTTGATCTTAATTTGCATATAATGTCAATCCTCTCCAGCGCACCGATATCTGAATGTATGTAACTCACCTTCATATTTAGCTCACTCATATGTTCAGCTAGCTTTTCAGCCATTTTTTTTGTCAATGTGGTAATAAGAACACAAAACCCTTTCTTTATCGTCACTTGCGCTTCGTGAAGCACATCATCAACTTGAGTTTCTGTTGGCTTTATAATGCAGATTGGATCTGTAAGCCCCGTTGGACGAATAACTTGTTCTATGAATACATTATTGGTTTTTGCCAACTCATATTTTCCGGGAGTAGCGGAAATGAAAATGGTTTGCGGCCGTACTGCTTCCCACTCTTCAAATTTTAATGGACGATTGTCGAAAGCAGAAGGGAGCCTAAATCCGTGGTCCACCAATTTTTCTTTACGTGCCTCGTTACCGCTATACATCGCACCAATCTGAGGAACGGTAACATGACTCTCATCGACAAATAAAATTACATCTTTGGGTAAATACTCAAACAAAGTAGGCGGTGCATCTCCAGCTTCCATACCGTAGAGATAACGCGAATAATTTTCGATACCTTTACATGTTCCTGTTGCTAGGATCATTTCGATATCAAAGTTGGTGCGCTGCTCAAGGTGCTTTGCTTCAACAATTTTGTTCTGTGAATAGTAATAATCCAAACGTTCATGCAGCTCTTTTTTGATCAGCTGAACCGCTTGCAATAGAGTTTCACGTGAGGTAATGTGGTAGCTGTTTGGAAAAATAGTGATTTTATCTATGCGCTTGATGATATTGCCGGTCATAGCATCAATCTCAGAAATTTCTTCTATTTCATCACCTATTAGCGATAAACGCCAAGCTTTGTTTTCGTAGTAGGCAGGAAATATGTCGATAATATCGCCGCGCACCCTGAAATATCCTCTCTCAAATCTGACATCAGAGCGCTTGTATTGGAGATTAGCTAAATTATTCAGGAAGTCATTAACACGAATTTTATCTCCAGCACTTAAAGTCAAGGTCATATTAAGATAGCTTTCGGGCGAACCAAGACCATATATACAGGAAACACTGGCAACTACAATTGTGTCCCTGCGCTCCAAAAGAGAACAAACAGCAGAATAACGCAGCATGTCAATTCTTTCGTTAATTACAGAGTCCTTTTCAATATAGGTATCAGTTTGTGGCGAATAGGCCTCGGGCTGATAGTAATCATAATAAGAAATGAAGTATCCAACAGCGTTATGGGGAAAAAATCCTCTCATTTCCTCATAAAGCTGCGCCGCCAAAGTTTTGTTGTGTGCCATAATTAATGCAGGTCTGTTTGTTCTTGCAATAACGTTTGCCATAGTGAAAGTTTTTCCAGAACCGGTAACTCCAAGCAAAACCTGGTCTTTTTTATTGCTATTTAGCCCTGCAACTAAGCTATCGATTGCTTGTGGCTGATCTCCGGCTGGTTTAAAGTGTGTAACGATTTGAAATTCCATAGTTCTATATTTTCATAATACATTTACTATTAATATACTTATTAGTATAAATAAGGTATGAAAGTGAGTGTCAATATAAAAAACTTTATCTTTTCTTTTTATAGAGCTTGCTCCAAATTTTATTGTTAGTTAACACAAAAAACACTGTTAAAATTACAAAATATGCTACCACTTTAAATCCAAGCTTGTGTCGGTGCTCTAGTTCTGGCTCTGATGCCCATTGTAAAAAATTTACCACATCATACGCCATGTTTTCAACTATAGCCTGCCTTGTACCGTCATACTCCACAATTCCTTCAGAAAGTGGTGGTGCCATAGCTAACTTACCTGTTGGAAAATACGGGTTGAAATATAAATCATTTTCATCGTGCTCACCGTTTTGATAACCTGTCAGCAGTGAATAGACATAATTTGCACCATCGTGGCTCGCTTTAATAATTAATGACAAGTCCGGTGGAACTGCACCATTATTACTTGCTGCAGCTGCTTCTTTCGAATCAAAAGGTGCGATAAAATAATCCGAAGGTATTCCAGGTCTATCGAACATTTCACCTAAATCGCTCGGACCATCTTTAACTTGATAAGAGGCTGCAATCTGTTTCACGTCCTCCTCAGAAAAACCGATATCTTGCAAATTACGAAATGCCACTCTGTTCATTGAATGACAAGCAGCACAAACTTCCTTGTATACTTTATAACCACGTTGAATTGACTCCCTATCAAAAGACCCGGTAATTCCATCAAAACTCCAGTCCATTTTTTTATTTGGTGATGGCTTAAACTCTTCAGCACACAAAAAATGAGCAAGAAATAATGTGCAGAACATAGCTAATATATTTTTAACCAGCATTACTTCATCTCCAGCACAGAATCACTTATGGTTTTTGGTGGTTTCTCTGGTTTCTCATACTTACTGAGCAGAGGTAAAACTATTACAAAGTATGTAAAATAATAAAGAGTGGAAAGCCTACTTAGAGTAATGTAAGGTTCTTTGACTTCCTGTCCCCCAAGCCAGGTAAGAAATGCAAAATTTACTACAAAGGCCCAGAAAAATTTCTTAAATAATGGGCGATAAGCGCCACTTCTAACTTTTGATTTGTCGAGCCAGGGTAATAAAAACCACACTAAAATAGACCCAAACATGCTAAGCACACCAATAAGCTTATTTGGAATTGAACGCAACATTGCATAAAAAGGCAAAAAATACCATTCCGGTACTATATGTACTGGAGTTACCATAGGGTCAGCTTCTATATAATTATCGGGGTGTCCTAGATAATTGGGTGCGTAGAAAACAAACGCAAACAGAACTATAAAAAACAGACCAAAAGTTATACAGTCCTTTACTACATAATAAGGGTAGAGCGGAATGGTATCGTTATCTGATTTTACTTCTGTCCCACTTGGGTTACCAGAGCCAAATCTATGCAGAGCAATGACATGCAGCATAGCTAAAGCGACAATGACAAAAGGCAGAAGGTAATGCAGAGCAAAAAAACGATTGAGCGTTGGATTATCAACAGAGAAGCCTCCCCATAACCATACAACTATTTTATCACCAATTAAAGGTATAGCTGAAAATAAGTTAGTTATAACTGTTGCACCCCAAAAGCTCATTTGCCCCCAAGGGAGAACATATCCCATAAAAGCTGTTGCCATCATTGCAAAGAATATAAATATACCAATAAACCAGACCATCTCTCGTGGCCTTTTATAAGATCCATAATATAACCCACGCATTATATGAACATAGACCACCATAAAGAAGAGCGATGCCCCGACGGCATGAGTGTAACGTATCAGCCATCCATAGTTAACGTCACGCATTATACGCTCCACGCTGTTAAATGCATGTTCGACATGCGGAGTGTAATGCATAGCAAGAAAGATGCCCGTTATTATTTGTAAAATTAGCGCTATACCAGCCAAAGAGCCAAAATTCCAAGCATAATTTAGATTTTTTGGCACTTGGTAAGAAGCAACGTGCTTTAGAAAAGAAAATATAGGTAATCTATATTCTACCCAACCCAATATACCTTTTTCTTCTACTGTCGTTTTTTTTTTAGTATCATCCTGCATAACTTGAAGTTTTCTCTATCTTTATTTTTTATTGTAGCAGCTTATCCTCTATAGACAATAAAAACTTTAAACTCAGAAATCAGATCCCTTGCATAATTGTTTAGCAATAACGCACTTTTCGATGTCATCCTAACTGTACAGCTAGTGCAACCCTACGTCATAGATCCCGCTAGCAGGTAGGGGGACAGAGGTAAACTTCATTTATTTTAACTATAGCGACTTAAAAAGCAACACTTATTAGAAAATGAAAAGTTTAATGATTAGCACCACTATTACAAACCACAGTGAAAAATAGGTCTTTCGATTTGATCTAATCTTAACCTGGATATTCTCTAGTTTTTGATCAGCTATTAGGTTCAATTTCTCTACAAGGCTGAATACTTCCTGAATTGTCTTTACAGGATAAGAACTTTTTACTCTTTCCCTATAACCTATTTTATTTTTATGTTGATTCTCCGTCCATGCTTCAACTATTTTCCACATATTGATCTCTGGGTAGATTTTTCTACATGTTCCCTCTAGTAAAATCATAGTTTTCTGCAGTAATAACAATTGTGTTTGAACTTTCATATCAAAATCACCAGTTATTTTGAACAATTGAGCGAGTAAACTAGCAAAAGAAATTTTCTGTATAGGTTGTCCTATAATAGGTTCACCTATTGCTCTACACGCTGTAACGAAATTTTTGTGATGTGATGAGACATAGCCAGCTCTAAAATGTACCTTTGCAACGTGATCATAATCCCGACTTAAAAACCCTTTCAGTATCTCTATCACATAATAGCACGTTTCGCGGTCTATTCGGCCCATGATTCCACAATCGAGGGCGACAATATTGTTGTTACTATCGACCATGAGATTTCCAGGGTGCATATCTGCATGAAAGAAACAGTCTCTGTATACTTGATTGCAGAACGATTCTATAAGATTTATAGCTATTTGCTTATGATTATTTAGTTTCTCAACCTCGTATATTGGTGTTGCTTCTATCCATTCTAGCGTTAAAACTTTTTTTGAAGTCCTGCTCCAATCCACTCCAGATACATAAAAACCTCTATCGTTTTTTGTGTTCTCCTTTAGCTCTGAAGAATGAGCGGCTTCAAAACGTAGGTCTAGCTCTAATCGGCAAATTTCAGCAAAAGTTTTGATTAACTCAATCGGTCTTAGCCTTTTTGATTGTTCACTAAATCTTTCTGTAACCTCTGCAAGCCAAAAAAGTGTTTTTATATCCCTTGAAAATGCTCTCTCAATGTTTGGCCTTAAAATCTTTACCGCAACTTCTTTACCTTCCGTTGTAGTTGCTTTATGCACTTGAGAAATTGATGCTGCTGCAATTGGCTCTTCAGAAAAGCTTGAAAAAATATCGCTTAACTTGCAATTAAATTCGCTTTCTATAGTTTTAACTGCTATTTTGTGTGAAAAAGATGGCAGCCTATCACATATTAACAATAAGTTATTTGTTATATCCTCATTTAAAATATCAGTGCGTGATGAAATGGATTGTCCAAATTTAATAAACACTGGGCCTAATTTTTCAAGAGCACACTTTAGTTTGTAGCCTTGTATCTTGTTTATTGACTTCCTTGAAGGAGCAAGCAAACAAGGTAATATGTTGTAACGAGTCAGCACTGCGGTTATATACAAAAGGCGCAGAATATTTTGAATCATTTCGCTGCGTAACTGCCAAATATTTCACTCAGAGTTTTATTCTTCATAATTTCACCAGGCTTACCTTGGCAATAGATAGTATTATTTATGCAAATTATATAATCTGAACATGGTACTATGGAGTTTAAATCATGAGATGTCATAAGAATCGAACCAAGTCGTTTTTTTGCTATCTTACTTATAATATCGTAAAACTTAGCCCGTGCGCTAACATCCATTGCACTGACCGGCTCATCCAGAATAATTAAGTCAGGTTCTACGATTAAACAGCGTGCAAGCAGTAATAATTGTGTTTGCCCTGCAGAAATCTCTAACACTTGATTCTTCAAAATGTTGCCAATACCAACCAATTCTATCGCTTTTGTAATAATTGATTGATCTTTCTTAAATTTTGTTGAGAAACTGTTTAAAAGAAAATATTCAACTGTTATCGGCATCAAATTACTGATGCTAAAATTTTGTGGCATATAACTGATTTTTATATCGTCAGCGAACATGACACTACCAGTGTAGTTCTTCTTATTTATACCAGCAACTGCCTTTACCAAAGAGGTTTTACCTCCACCATTTGGACCAAGTATAGTAACTACATCTCCCCTCTCTATTGATATATTAATACCATCGAGAACCTTCTTATTATCATATGCAAGGGTAAGGTTTTCTATCTTTAGGACACTGCTGTTGACATTGTTTAACTTTTTGACAAAATTCAATTTTTTCTCAACGTTTTCATGAGACATTTACTGGCTTCTTTTCTATCACTTTTGTTTACACTATATCACGGTACTGCCTTTTCATCCAATTTAAAAATCGTAGCTACAATAAAGCCTATACATTCTCTTGTAGCCTCTGTTATAGATGGAATTTCAAAACCACTCTTGCTTGCCTATAAAGCATCTGTACATGATCATGCATTAAAGCCATCTGATGCAAGTAATTTGGAATCAAGTGACGTCATATTTTACGTTGATGATAATCTAGAAACATTTGTTAAAACCTTTGCTAGAAGCAATAAAAAACTTGTGCAGTTATCAAAGGCAGTTAATCTACTCCCTGTTCGACCACATTCATTCTCTAGACATATCATTCATATTCAAGATGAAAAAGACCTACACATTTGGCTTAGTCCTGAGAATGCAAAGAACATGATACTTTCTATAAGTACAACGCTGTCTTGTATAGATAAAGAAAATTCTTATAAGTACAACCAAAACGCAATGAGAGCTATAAAGAAGATAGACCAAGAAACAGAAAAAATTACGAGAGAATTGAATGGCTTTAAAAGCAAAAAATATATAGTTACCCACGATTCCTATCAATATTTTGAAAAATATTTTGGCTTAAATCATCCAAGTGCCATTCTTTCTATAGAAGAGGATGCTTACATAGGTATGAGAAGTTTGATGAAACTAAGAAAGATGATCAAGGAAGAAAACATTAAATGTATATTTTCTTCTTCACGAGAAGATAGTATAAAACCTAAAGCCCTCTCTAATGACGCAAAAATGGTAATTCTTGATCCTATTGGGTCAGACATAGAACCTGGAAAAGATGCATATCTCGCTATAATTAACGACATCGCACAAAATTTCAAATCTTGTTTTATTAGATCTCAGTAAAGAGTATAGAATTACGCATTTATTTCAGTCAATCTAAAGCTGCACTAACTCGCACTCAGCAAAAAAGAAAGCTATTTCCCTACGAGCATTTTCCAAGCTATCTGAGCCATGAACTCTATTTTCATTAATGTTATCAGCAAAATCACCTCTGATTGTACCTTTATCTGCCTGCTTTGGATCTGTCGCTCCCATGATTTGTCTGTATTTACTCACTGCATTTTCACCAACTAAAACTTGAACCATTAGAGGACCAGAAGTCATAAATTCTACTAACTCCCCAAAAAAAGGCCTATCTTTATGGATTTCATAAAACAGTTCTGCCTGTCTTCTTGTCAGTAACATCATTTTTTGCGCTATAATCTTTAGTCCTGATTTTTCGATGTAGGAATTTATATTGCCTGTAATATTATTTCTTACTGCGTCAGGTTTTAATATCGAAAGTGCTCTCTCAATTGCCATATTATTTTCTTATATAAGATCATACATTTATAGATTCATTCTATTGCGAATTTTTATTTCATCAAAGTGATTTTTTGTTTATAGTTAAGAATAAACCATCAAGGAGATATAGTATGGGTGGATGTTGTCGTAATAAAACAGAAACTGAGTCTGTTACCAAACAACCAGTTAAAACTGAATTTACTGCTAAAACGTTTGTTAATAATTTAAAATCATCAATTTTTTGTGGAACAAAAGGGTTTTTAACTTTCAGCTTGGCTTTTTTGAGTTATTTGGAATATAGCTCGCGTCACAATACAAAATTACAAGAAGGTCCTGCCTTTGCAATGAAAAGGAATATTATTCCGTTTGGTGAAATGATCACTATACCGCTACTTGCTTGCTTTGCATTACCAGCTATGGTATGCGGGTTAAGCCTTTTACAATGTGCACTTGCTTGTGCTGTTTTAATGATTGCTACATGTTTCGTTGTTAGGACTTTTAATCTGTGTGAGAAGTTAATGGCAAAAACCACTGACTACAGTAGAGAAACAATAGATGCGGAATTTAAGAAAGATACTATAAAATTCCCTATCTTTGATAAAAACAGAAAACACATTGAGTATAACTCACCTAACCAAGAACAATCGCCAAATGAAGCAAGCAGCCTCTCTTTTCTCAAAGTTTTACTTTTTCCCCTAAAAGTTCTTCTGAGAGCTCTTCAAAGCTGTATCATGCTAACTTTAGCTGCTGTTGAACTTTTTGAAGCAATGCCAAGTTTTTGCGTTGATCTGATCTTTGATAGAAGCTTTTCATTCATACAGAGTAACCTGCAAAGATCTGGCCACCTATTGTATGCCAGTGTGAGAAATTTAGTACCTATATCTATACTTGATAAACCTGTAGCTGAGCTTATAGGCACCACAAAAGCAACTTGTTGTAGTGCATAGGTGAGAAGGGCAGTCATCTTACTTAACTTTGGCGGACCTGATTCACCAAATGCGGTCCGTCCTTTTTTATTTAATCTCTTTTACGACAGAAGAGTAATAAATCTACCAAACCCCTTTCGGTTTCTTTTAGCAAAGTTTATATCCGCAAAACGAGAAAATACTGCACGAAAAATATATGAGCAAATTGGAGGCAAATCGCCAATTTTAGAGAATACAAAAATGCAAGCTGAAGCGCTTGAACGAGGGCTTAATAGATCTGTCTTTTGTCATCCAAGTAGTGTGGGATTGGGGTCTAGAAAAAAGAACTGGATTCCAGCGTCACGTGCTGGAATGACACCAGAGCTGGCCAGAGTATTCGTTTGTATGCGATATTGGCATCCATTTGCTGATGAAGTTGTTAAGAGTGTAAAGCAGTTTGGTCCTGATGAGGTAATTCTGCTACCGCTATATCCTCAATATTCGACTACTACAACTTTGTCGTCTATCGAAAATTGGCAAAAAAACGCTAAAAGATATGGTCTAAAATGCAACACAAAAATAATCAACCATTATTATGATAATCAAGACTTTATTGAAGCTCACGTTAACCTAACAGCTCAGTATTATAAATTAGCAAGCAAAATTGGTGAACCAAGAATCCTATTTTCAGCCCATAGCTTGCCCTTGAGTGTTATTGAAAAGGGCGACCCTTATGCCTCACAAATAGAAGAAACAGTAAAATTAATAGTAAAAAAATTAAATATCAAGGAACTTGATTGGTCAATATGTTATCAGAGTAAGATAGGCCCCGTAAAATGGCTAGAGCCAAGCACCGAAAGTGAACTGCTGCGTGCAAAAGCTAACGATATGCCTGTGGTTTTATCACCTATATCTTTTGTTTTTGAAAATTCAGAAACGCTTGTTGAACTTGATATAGAATATAAAGCAATGATCAAGGACGGATATTACTTTCGCGTACCAACTCTCGGTACTGATTTCTTGTTTATAAAATGCTTGGCTGATTTATGTAGGAACTGCCCTTGAAGTTCCAATTTATAGTACTTTTCTTTCAAGATTTTATATGATAGAATAGTAAAAAGTTATTATTTTATTAGCTATTTATGCTAAATAGGCTAAAAAAGAAACAAAACACATTTGCACAAAAGGTACATGATGCTTACGACCATGATATCAGGAGGATAATCTGTATTACAACAGGTTTAACAATGCTACTGTACAAGATTTCACTACAATTTTGCTGTGAGTTTATTGATAATAACAGATCCAATATTTTTCTTATATGGAATATCGCTCGGTGGGTAAAATTTCCGACGTCTATTCTATATATTGCCTATTCTGCATTTACTTTATATGACCTAGTCAAGGATTACAGAGACCATAAGGTTAAAAAAGAATTAGCAAAAATTGTGGGTAAATCAGCTAGTCTTGCAAGCAGTACTATAGAAGCGCTAATGATGTTGAAAGTTATCCATCTCTTGACTAGAAATGCAGATGTAATAAGTTGTGTTTACTTAACGTCAACAATCCTATTCCTATTCATTGCAGAACCAATAGGCTATTATTATACGTGCAAAAAATATCAGGAGGCACATAAAAAATATCAAGAGGCATGTGGAAAATACCAAGATAAAAAGGAAACTGATGAATTTACAAAGTGTGAAGCTGAACTTGCTAAACACAGGAAGAGCCTCTTTATCAGCACACTAACTTTGTCATTAGGTTTGCTAAACTTCGTATTAAGAAGGATAGAAATTGCAACCACACCGATAAACTTAGGTAATGGTATAATCTATAATTTTAATTTAAGCGTAACAGTCAGCATAATATATAGTGCAGTATTTCTAGCAACTCATCTTGACAAACTATTCAGTCAACCAATCAATGATGATCCTTCCACTGAACTTGATAGTACTAACCATGCTCAGCGCGGTGATAATAAAGAGACTTCTTGCATAATCTAAACTAAGCAGAAAAAAAGGCAAAAGAAATCCTGTGGTAGAAATTGCTCACTCTCTAATCCTGCAAATTGGCGTACTATACTGTCTTAACCGACTTATAAGCGCGTTTCAGCTTGTATAGGGAAAAACCTAGAAGTCTAGGTGAAATTAATAAAGACATGGGGTGCACATAGTGCAAAAAATTAAACATAAGACGCTAACCGTGATACTTTCGTTGTTTAATCTGCACAGATTGAAGCTAAATGAATAACTCCAATTTTATGATAAAGGGGCTGAAGGTATTTGTCAAGTAAATTTTTCGTTTTATGACATGCCACAGGCTGGTTTGTTATGCAAGAAGCCTAGCCAATGGCTATGTTTAGAAGTAAGAAATTAGATATGAAAAGACCTCATTTCTACTGCCAATGCTAGCACCGCTAATTTACTAACCATATTCCAAAGCGATAGAGTTTTATTTTCCACAACCTGGCTGACATCATGGAATTTACAGTCAGTGGAATTTAGGCTAGAATATATATCTTTTCTGCTGTTGCACCGGTATAAGTAGCAGGTTGGCGTATTTCCTATATAATATATCAGCGGTTCTGAAGGGCTATGTTCAAAAACATCGATGGTTGGTACGCCTTCTTGTATAATAACGCTACTCACTTTTATTCCTTCTTTTATCTTTTTCATTTTATTGCGCTTTTTTTTATTGAGGCTTAATATTTCCTCTCCACTTGTTGCTGTTATAATGCCCATTCCGTATGTTCCGTTGCTTGCTTTGATGAAAACATAAGGTTGAGTTTTTATTTTATATTCTTCATATTTTTTTTGCACTAAGGACAGCACTTGATCAACTTTAGCTGCCACCGTTTCCAGCGATGAATCGTCGTTGAAATTGACACTACTACAACTTTCTGTAGGTGCAGAAATAAGCCACGGGTCTATTTGAAATTCGCTACAAAGTTCGGACGCTAGTTTTTGATAGATTTCAAAATATTGAAATTTCTGCCTGCTGTGCCAACCATATAATGGACTTGGCACTATCTCTTGTTTTAAATTTTCTAACGTGTCTGGAATGTGGCTTGTCATATCCCGGTTCAGTACAACAACATCAGGCACAAATCCTGAGGTTGTCTTCAGGAGAGAGTTTTCTTTCACGACAGCTTCATATGGTTCTATTAAATTGTATGTTTCGTTGTGAAAGAGGCCAATTCTAGTTTCAAGACCTGCTAGTTGTAGTATTCTTTCTATGGCAAATACGTTCTTTATATACATTTTATTTCGCGTGTAGTTCTCTGGTATTATGAGAATTTTTTTATGTTGTTTTTCTTTAAAATAGATCTTCATTAGCTCTACTGCTATTGCTTTTGATACCTCACTTAGGTTGTTGAACCCTGCAGGAAACAAATTAGCGTCTATAGGGGCGATTTTGTAACCGGAATTTCTGAGGTCTATGGAGCTATAAAACGGCAATGTGAGGCTATCAAACTTCTCCTCAAACCAACTATTTAAACTTTTTTTTAATTTTGGGTGAATTATATTTTGCATCTGCGCTTTTAATGTTATAAGGAAGGTATTATATTATAAGCTATAATTAAACATATCTAGCAAACTTGATTAGAGATTAAAGTGTAATGAAATTGCCATTTGAAGTAATAGAAAAATGATTCAACATGATAGCAGTAAAATGTATGGAACTACCATACTGTCAATTAGAAAAGGTAAAAGTGTAGTAGTAATAGGTGATGGACAGGTTTCACTGGGTCACACTGTTATAAAATCCGGAGCAAAAAAAGTCAGGCGCCTTTCTGGTGATTCTGTAATTGCCGGTTTTGCAGGGGCGACAGCTGATGCATTTACTCTCTTTGAAAGACTGGAATCTAAACTTGATAGGCACCCAGGACAATTAATGAGAGCATGTGTTGAACTTGCAAAAGATTGGAGAATGGATAAATACTTAAGAAAATTGGAAGCTATGATGATTGTTGCAGATAAATCTATTTCGTTAGTGATTACAGGAACAGGTGATGTTCTTGAACCTGAAGATGGGATCGCAGCTATTGGTTCTGGAGGAAATTTCGCTCTATCCTCAGCAAGAGCTTTAATTGATGTAAAAGGAATGTCAATAGAAGAGATTGCGAAAAGAGCTATGCGAATAGCAGCTGATATATGTGTTTATACAAATCATAATGTAGTTATTGAAAAGATAGAGGGATAGTATGTCTTCTGAACAAAAAATTTTATGCACTAATTTCTCCAATCAGCTTGTGATGCTTTCAGAAGGGCGGTTTTATGGTAGTGATACCTACAATAAGAGAAATGACCTCTATGAAGACGCTAAAAATGGCTGTGATTCAAATAACAACAACGCTCAAGTTAATGGCAGTACACAAGTCTTATTGGACGATCTGCCGCCACAAAAGATAGTTAAGGAGTTGGACAGGTTCATAATTGGACAGAATGATGCAAAGCGTGCTGTCGCTATTGCACTCAGGAATCGTTGGCGTCGTAATAAAGTTCCTCTTCCTTTACGTGATGAAATCATACCTAAAAATATACTGATGATTGGTCATACAGGGGTTGGTAAAACAGAAATAGCTCGTCGCTTAGCAAAGCTTGCGGGTGCACCATTCATAAAAGTTGAAGCAACGAAATTTACCGAAATAGGATATGTAGGGCGTGATGTTGATTCGATAATACGTGATTTAGTTGATGCAGCAATAGTTTTAATTAGAGAGAAAGCTCGCAAAGCTCTAGCTAAAAAAGCTTTGAATTTAGCTGAGAGTATAATAATCAATTCTATGGTCGGTGAAGATGCAACCGAAGAGAGTAAAAGGGTTTTCAGAGAAAAATTGAGGAATAAAGGGTTTGAAGATGGAGAAGTTTCCATTAATGTCAGAGAAAGTAAGAGTATGCTGCCAGCTTTTGATATACCTGGTATGCCAGGTGGGCAATTTGGCGTGGTGAACGTCACAGAATTAGTGGGTAAGATGTTTAATGGGGGCAAAAAAACAAAAACTATTACAGTTAAGGTAAAAGAAGCTCGAGAAATATTGATTAACGAAGAAAGTGAGAAGTTAATGGATGAAGATAAAATAATCAAAGAAGCGATTGATCTTGTTAGCAATGAAGGCATAGTATTTTTGGATGAAATAGATAAAATTGCAGCACGTACAGAAGTAAAAGGTGAAGTAAATAGAGAAGGAGTACAACGTGATTTATTACCACTGCTTGAAGGAACAACTGTTTCAACTAAGTATGGCCATGTGAAGACAGACTATATATTATTTATTGCATCTGGTGCCTTTCATTTATCTAAACCGTCTGACCTTTTGCCAGAATTGCAGGGCAGGTTACCTATCAGAGTAGAGCTTAAAGCACTGACTCAAGAGGATTTAATAAGAATATTAAAGGAACCTGAGTCTAGTTTGTTGAAGCAGTATATAGCTTTAATGAAAACAGAAAATGTAATGCTTGAGTTCACCGATGATGGCATCAAAACTATAGCTGAAATAGCGTTTACAGTTAATAGGCAAGTGGAAAATATAGGTGCAAGAAGGCTCCATACTATCATGGAGAAACTTTTAGATGAAATAAGCTTTATTGCTACTGAGAAGAATGGTGAAAAATTTGTTATAGATGGCAAGTACGTGAAAGATAAACTTGAATCGATTTCAAAACAGCTGGATTTATCTAAGTTTATACTTTAATTAAGCTCTGATGGTAATGGCAATATTAGAATAGTAGGAAGTAAGCCAAATCATTAGAATTTAGAGAAAAATACAGATGTTAAAGTCAAACTTAGTGGTAAGGAATTAAGTCTTGTTAATGCTATAAAAGAGCTAGAACAACAGAATGAGCTTAGCGAGCCAAGAATAGAAGAAGCTACACATTGGGCTTCTCGCGTACCTAACCACTACACAGAAAGCGGACAGACGAAAGTAGAAAAAAGTTATAACGTCATCCAATAGAAATGAAAAAAACTACTTGACAAATTCCTCCAGCACCCTTATGATAGCAACAAGGGTATTTCTGACTCAAAACTTGTTTTTGATCTGCAGGCTCAATGACAAAATTCAGTAAAAAACTCAGGGTATTTTTTGGCGGATTGTATCAAATTATAGCGGCTGCATGTCTTTTTCATTTTTTCTACATTCAGCTAAATCGCGCTTAAACTAAGCATCAGCAAATTATTATAGCGCCAATTTAAAGTATTATAGAGTCAAAACTTGCCACTCTGGATTTCTTTGCCTTTTTTCTCATTTGGTAAATTTCTTAAATATTTATTACTAAAGTAGTATTCTGGATTCCAGTGTCAGCTACTTGGATGACACCGTCATAAAGTGCAATGAGATTCCAGCTACACAGCTGGAATAACGATAGGCTAGTTTTTCATGTAGTAGGTCGATTTTAACTTGAACTAAAGCGTTACAGCAGCAAACTTACAACGTTGCTGTTTTGTGAATTTGGTAAATGATTTACGAAATTACTTTTTTAACTTTATTGAAGTAAAAAACTGATTTCCATTGTGGTAAATAAGCAACATTATTGCTTTTTCTTTATCCTTCTCTTTTGCTAAATTTATTTGGTTTTGGAAACTTTCAACGTTTTCTATATAAGTTCCATTTATTTGCATAATAATGTCTCCTTTTTTGATACCACGCAACGTAATATTCCTGTTAACGTCTACATTGGTAACTATTACACCTTTTGTAGGCGCGTCATTTTTGCTCTCTTTTGACTCTTGTGGTAGGTTTGAAACGGTTAAACCAGTTATATAATCAGATGTTGATTCATTTTCTTCTTGGTTATTATCTTGGCTGTCACTTGTAGATTCTCCGATGACGACCTTAATATTAACTTCTTTACCACTTCTCAGTAACTTAATTTGCACTTTTTTCTCAGGCTCAGTTCTTGAAACCATTTGAGGTAGTTGTGTCATTCTCTCAACTTTTTTGCCATCAAATTCTAGTAATATATCACCTACTTTAATACCACCTTTCTCTGCTGAACTGTTCTTTACTATATTTGCAACTAATGCACCTTTTGTATCTTTTAAACCCAAATACTCTGCAAATTCTCTTGTTATAGGCTGAACTTGCACACCAAGCCAACCGTGCTTTATCTTCTTGCCGCTCTTTAGTGTGTCAATGATTGATACAGCTAGATTAGACGGTATGGCAAAGCCTATACCAACGTTACCGCCAGATTCAGATGGGGAATAGATGGCGGTGTTAATACCTATAACTTTTCCATTTAGATCAAATAGTGGTCCTCCAGAGTTGCCTCTATTGATTGCAGCGTCAGTTTGAATAAATTCATTCATGGTGCCTATACTAATGTCTCTGGATCTTGCAGATATAATTCCTGTGCTTACAGAGCCACCCAACCCAAATGGATTGCCTATTGCCATGACTGTATCACCAACTCTTGCTTTATCAGAGTCACCAAATGCTACAAAAGAAAGGTCTTTGTCAGCTTTGATCTGAAGCACAGCAAGATCAGTTTTTGTGTCATAGCCTAAAACTTCTGCTTTGAAATAAGTATTATCGTTCATAGTAACTGCGATATCTTGGGCATTTTTAATAACGTGATAATTAGTTACGATAGTTCCACTTTTGTCTATAATAAATCCAGACCCAAGCAGCACTACTTCTCTATTGATGCTTGGACCACTATCCATAGAAAATTGATCAAAATGCTCAAAAAACTCTCTAAAATCATCAAAAAAATTATTTCTTGGTGTAAAAGGGATTCTAGTTCTATTGTTACTTTCTTGTTTAATGATTTGTTCGCTCGAGATATTCACAACTGCAGGAATAAGTTCTTCTACCAGGTCAGCAAGTCCTTGATTATAGCTGTATACAGTATCTGAAGCCTTTTTTGCACTCCAGTCAAACATGTTAGCATACGAAGAGAACGAAATCAAAAAACATGTAAATATAGATAAAACCTTACTTCTCATAAACTATTTCCATCCCTTGTTGAAAATATCTAAGAAATTATTATTTGGTGAAAGTATAAATTTAGTGTTATTTCTAGCGAATGATTTGCTGTAAGCGCTCATAGAGCGGTAAAAATTAAAAAACTCTTCATCAACCTTAAACGCCTCATTATAAATTCTGGTTGCTTCAGCATAACCACGCCCCATTATTTCATGGGCTTCTTTTATTGCGCTAGCAATAATTTCCCTTTTTTGTTTATCAGCTTTTGATTTAACTTCTAGCCCAGCTTGCTCACCTTCTGCTCTGATTTCTTTTGCTTCTTTTGCTCTTTCAGTTTGCATACGAAGGAATATTGCAGAACTATTTTCTTCTGGTAAATCTGCTCTCTTAATCCTTACATCTATTATTTCTATACCAAATTTTCTAGCTTCAGAATAAACTCCACGCTGGATTAATTGCATAACTTCTGACCTCTTTTCATTTAATAAACTAATTAATGAAAATTTTACTATGTTTTCCCTTATGTGAGCTTCTATGATTGGATATAGTCTTCTGACTAATCCTGATTCGCTTTTCACAGTTTGGTAAAAAGTGATAGGCTCTACTATTTTATATTTTGCGTAAGCGTCTACTATGATGCGTTTTTGGTCTGCAGTTATTACCTCTCTTGGAGTTTTATCAGGGCTTAAATCTAAAACTCTCTTATCAAGAAATTCTACGTTATTTATAAATGGCAGCTTAAAATATAAACCGCTTTCCTTAATATCTCTTACCACTTTACCCAATTGTATAACTATTGCTTGCTTCATTTCTTGCACCACAAACATTGAATTAAACAAGGCGATTAACACGACAACTAATACAGAAATAAAAGCAATTTTAATGTTACTGCGCATAACTATTTTCCCAAATTTGCAAGAGGTAGATAATAAAACATACCTTTCAGATCATCAGTTACAACAAATTTATCTACTTTACTGAAAATATTTTCCATAGTTTCAAGATAAATACGGTTTTTAACAAGAGAAGGATTTTGCTTGTATTCTTCATAGAGAGACAAAAAGCGATTTGCATTACCTTTTGCTTCGTTTATTATTTCATTCTCATATGCTTCTGCGTCTAGTTTTATCTTTATTGCTTCACCTTTTGCTCGAGGTATAATGTCGTTGCTATAAGCGTATGCTTCGTTTATAGTACGCTCTTTATCCGCACGAGCACTTTGCACATCTCTAAATGAGCTAATTACTTTTTCTGGTGGGTCAATTTTTTTCATTTGAACAGATAAAATTTCTATGCCCATTTGATATCCATCAAGAATCTGTTGCAGTAAAGTTCTAGTATCTATAGGAATTTCTTGTCTGCCTTGACCAAGTGCAAAAGAGATCATATTTTTACCTATTATCTCTCTCATAGCACTCTCTGCAGCATTTTTAACACTAAAACCAGGTGTATAATCCCGCACTTTGAATAAATAATCCTTAGCATCTCTAACGCGCCACTGGACCTCAAAGTTTACGTTGACTATGTTCTCATCTCCAGTTAGCATCACACCTTCACCGCGGTCTGTGTCTCGCCCATAGGAACTACTGACCCCAATTTCTTCACGATTTACTTCCTTGACGTTCACTTTAAAGACCTTGCCAATAGGGTAGGGAAGGTGATAGCGCAAACCAGATGTTTCTGTGTTAGAATATTTGCCAAAAGTAAGTTCTATGCCTTCCTCACTTGGGTGGACAATATAGAAGCCAGTGCAGGCATAGAAGAACAAAATAACAAAAATAATTAAATAAGGTTTTTTGCCGCTGTTCCTTGTTAAGACATTAAAAAAATACCTTATCTCGGATATAATTTTATTTAAAATATCTTCATTATTAGGAGTTTTATCCCTTATTGATTTTTTTCCAAGATTCCAAGGATTATTCTCGTCAAACATAATGATCAATTCTATAACTAATACGCTAATATTACTTCTTTACTAGGAAAATGCAAGACTATTTTATTTACGAATTAATTATCAGGTTGGAAGACATGATCATACACTTCCTTTTCTCTATGTAATATGGTTGACTCTATGGAATTTTCTGTTCTTCTTTTGAATTCCTTGTTGTTGTTTTTGAGGTGCACTATGTCTTCGTGAGAACCACTATAATCTTTTAATAATAAAATCGCTAAAATTACAGCAGTCAGTAAAAGAAATAATCTTTTTCTATACCTCATACAGTTCCAGCATCTTCTCCAGTCTCTTCATTCTTGTTGTACCAGCGTCAAGCAAAATTATCCTTAGGTAAATGCACACTGACAGTCAAATTAACACTAATTTAAGAATTTAGGATATACAATATAAATATATTTAATTAATAGTGAGGTTTAAAATGTTAAATTCCGAAACAAATTCAAATCGTAGGCAAAGCTCCACTTTTATGGAAACTTTGCAAGATAAACTGAAAGATATAAAGAATTTCTCTAAATGGTCTGCAAAAGAGCAAATGGTTGCAGTAACTGCAGTAGGTGTGATATTTGGTGCATTGCTTCCAGTTGTGGCGGTTGCTTTACCAGTTGCTGCAACAGGTGCAGCAGTTGCTCTTACTCTATTTTTTGCTGTGAAAGCAGTTGAATATGGATATAAAGGGCTCAAATGGTCAGCAGAGAAGACATTGGAAGGGTCGGAATACACTGCGGGCAAAATTAAAGCTGGTGCTGTGTATGCTAAGGACTCGGTAAAAGAAGCTGCAAGTTCTCTGAAACAGGCGGCAAGAGAGGGAACTAGTTCTGCGTTGAAAAAAATGGGAGAAGGCGTTCAAAATTTGGGAAGGAAGATGAGTGATGCAGGTACAAGCATATCTGATTTTAAGAGAATTCCGT
Source organism: Wolbachia endosymbiont of Tettigetta isshikii (assembly GCF_041154185.1). NCBI lineage: Bacteria > Pseudomonadati > Pseudomonadota > Alphaproteobacteria > Rickettsiales > Anaplasmataceae > Wolbachia > Wolbachia endosymbiont of Tettigetta isshikii. The sequence continues at coordinate 71,074 of NZ_JBFTEN010000003.1, forward strand.
ATTCGGCAGAGCCACAAGAACCGCGAGGTGTTGTTTTGTTAGCAAAGCGGGAACTTGATCCTGATCTTATTGACAGTAATAGAGATTTAGAGAGGGATTCTTTGCAATCTAACAGCTTACCAAGAAGCAGTTTAATGAGTTCACTAGATTCTATAAGTACTGATGGTAGCACAGAAGGATTATTAAATCCTGAAGAGCATAAGGAAGTAAAGGCACCTACTTTAGCTAAGGACAAAGCGTTATCATGGTTTATAGGAAACGAAGTACTGAAGGGAGCAGGAGAAGCTACTAGAGTTAAGTATCAAGTTCTTTCTAAACCGGACGCGACGCAGTCTGCAGAGACAGGAAATAGCATTGTTGATCAGCAGGAGCCACTAAGAAGCAACTCACCAAGTCATGTAGGTACTGGTGATTCTCCAATTGATTTACCAAAGGCGCCTGAAAGTCCAACAACCAGTGGTTATGGTAGTGGAAGGAGTTCACATAATTCTTCTGATCCTTCTACAACAACAAAAGGGCAAAAGCTTTTTATGGAAGAATTGCAAAACGAGCTCGAACAAAGGTTTGCAAAACTACGCGCATCTCCAAACAAACTGCCGGAACAACAACTGCCTTCTACAAAAATGGATGTTGAAACTGATGTTCAACGCCAAACTAGGCAAGAGGCTGTACGGTAAACAAACACACCCACCTTCTCTATAAGGACGTTACTCAGTGAGTAACGTCCTTTCTATTTTCTCTTGATGAATAAATCTAAGTAAAGTATAGTAGCAATGCGTTTATGTAGATTCTAATGAGTGGTTTAGTTTTAATTTATACAACTTTTGCAAGTTTAAAGGAGGCTGAAACTGTTTCTGAGCAATTGTTAAATGAGAAATCAATTGCATGTGTAAACATATTTCCCGAGGTGAATTCTCTTTATTTATGGGAAGGTAAAATTAATAGTAGTTGTGAAATAGTAGCAATTATGAAAAGCAGAAACGATCAAGTTGATAAGGTTGTAGAAAAAATTGAAGCAATGCATTCTTATGATCAACCTGCTGTTGTAATAATACCTATAGAAAAGACAAATAAGTCTTTTACTAATTGGGTTAATAATGTTATTGCTGTAAGCAGTATTGGGGTGTAGCCAAGCGGTAAGGCAGCGGTTTTTGATACCGCCATGCGAAGGTTCGAATCCTTCCACCCCAGCCATATTGAAGAGGGTGTGAAATGATATCACTTTTCTATAGATTAAGGTTATTAAGTTATATACTGGGCAACTTAAAGGACATAGTTGTCAAGCTATTCCTCCTTATAATATATCTTTATACATCCAGCGTTACGTTCATGTTTCTCAGCAATGGCTTTTGGTATGCTGTAGAATTTGGCTCTTTCAAAAGTGCATTTAACCATTTGTTTGAATATTGCAAGTGGTATTACGATAACAAAGATGACCTCGGTTATGGAGTTTATTTTAGAATATTAGTAGCGTTTCTTGCTCCGCATTTTCTCTATAGATTACTTCTTAGTACCGGCTGGAAATCTTTTTTAAAGGAAAGAATAATACAGATACTCAGGTTCATGATTAAAGGCAAAAGGGGCAGTAAAGCAAGTTACAGCAGTAAAGCAAATGGTAGTAGTTATAACTATAGCAGCGAAAGTAGCTACAGCAGTAGCAGTCATTATGGTTACAATGATGAGCGCCATGCTCAAGAAAGGCGAAAAGTGGCCATAATAAGGCAACTTTTAGTCAAGGATATAGAGGAAGCCATAGATAAAAGACTAAATGATATCTTTTTCGATGAAAGGAGCAAGTCTCACTAAAAAAGCTTTATCTGTTTTTTTAGTATGGCTTTTTAGAATTGGCTGTATTTTATTTTTTACATATACCAGATCATAATCAGCTAATATACATGTGTGCACAAAATCTTGACTAAAATCCGATAACCAGGAAATTGCTTTCTGTTTTTCTACTAAGCTTTGTGTTTTTTTACAGTTGCTTGTTGCATCAATTACTGCCTGCCCTATTACTGATTTCCATAGTATATGATATCGTTGTATGTCATCTGGCATACTATCTGCTTCGTAGTGGTGAAAAAATTCTTTGAAATTGAAGTTGTTTGACATAATATGCCTCCTTTTCTTGTCATCCTAACCACTACGGTGTCATCCCAGTGCGTGACACTGGGATCCAGTTTTTCATAATAATTAAATATTGTATTTTAACGTAAAACGGCTACTTTTATACTCACCTGCTTGATAAAACTCCTAGATTCCAGCATCTCTCCTCCTGTCATCCCAGCGCCCCCCTTTTGTCATTCCAGTACCCCGTGATCCTATGATATCATCCAAGTAGCCCCTCCTTCTGGTCGAGTAGACCGGTGGAACTTCCCCACCAGCCCCTCACAGAACTGTGCATGAACCTCTCGATTCACACAGCTCTTGTCATTTTTAGCCTTTAAATCAAAGACCTACCTTAATTATTTGTTCCTCCCATTTCGGTTGACAAATAACTAAAATCCAAATGACTCAGTCCCTTCGCTCCATCTACATTACAGAGACTTCTTCACTACTATGCGCCCATGTTTTCCGCATCGGTACTCTCATCCTTGAAGTTTAGCTTCTTGGATTCCTACCTTATCATCGAAA